>CAMDNJ010000140.1 GCA_945902915.1 Crenothrix polyspora
TTTTAACACTATAAAAGTATTTTTTCCAACTTTATTTTATTTTTACAACAGTACCTGTATCCACCCATTGGCTTAGTTGATCAATTTGCGGATTTGTTAAAGCGATACAACCATGGGTCCAGTCAAAAACTTGATGTATTCTTTCATCAGCATTGCCTAAACCATGTATGCCAATTTGCCCACCTAATGCAGTGTTTTGAGGTGGTGTTTGATGAAGATGATGTGCGATTAGGATCTTATCATATGTTAGCTGATCTATAACGCCTTTTTTCAGTGCTTGTTCTGCATCATCAACAGATGGGTAAGTCAGGCCAAAAAAACGTCTAAAATTGCTTTTTTCACCAACCCAACCAATTTTATAGCTACCAAATGGAGTTATGTTGTCGCCGCGATGATTTTTTAATCCAGCACCACCTCGGCCTATAGCAATTTTATTTAATACTTCGACGGTTTTCTCACCTTGTTTTATTTCAATTTTTTTAGCGTTAGTGTCAATTAAAAGCCAAATATTACTTTCAGCAGTAGCTGTAAACGAAATTAGGCAACAAGTTAGTATTAGATATATTCTTAGCATATTAAAATTAACAATAGAAAATGATTTTGGTGTATTTTATGAACAACATTAATTGATGACTGAGGGCATAAATATGCAAATAGAAACCATTGTAACTCAACCTTATGACGATCAGAACCCAGGCACGTCAGGCCTTAGAAAAAAAGTTAAAGTATTTCAGCAGCCAGGGTATCTTGAGAATTTTGTACAATCAATTTTTGATTCTTTAGAAGATTTCACAGGAAAAGCCTTAGTGTTAGGCGGAGACGGTCGTTATTTTAACAGATTAGCTTTGCAAACCATTATTAAAATTGCAGCTGCAAATGGTTTTGGAGAGCTCATTATTGGACAAGGAGGCTTACTTTCTACCCCTGCTGCGTCTCATATCATCAGAAAATATCAAGCTTTCGGTGGCTTAATACTTTCAGCTAGCCATAATCCTGGCGGCCCAGATGAAGATTTCGGCATAAAATATAATGTAAGTAATGGCGGGCCTGCTTCAGAAACCTATACGGATGCTTTTTATCAACGTAGCTTAGTTATCGATAGCTATAAAACGGCACAAATTGATGAGATTGATATTGATTCTATAGGGTCTCAACAAATAGAGGGTCTTAAGATTACAGTTATTGATCCGGTTACTGATTATGCTGAATTGATGCAGTCTATTTTTGATTTTAATTTACTTAAGCAAAGCATTAGTACTGGCTATATCACCTTATTATTTGATGCGATGAGTGCTATAACCGGACCCTACGCTAAAAGAATATTGGTAGATATACTGGGTGCATCGCCTGAATCGCTTATTAATGCTGAGCCATTAGAGGATTTTGGTGGACACCACCCTGATCCAAATTTAGCACATGCTCATGAACTCGCTGAGTGCATGTTTAGTGCTAATGCGCCGACTTTAGGAGCTGCGTCTGATGGTGATGGCGACCGCAATATGATTACGGGTAGTCATATTTTTGTAACACCCAGTGATAGCTTAGCTATTATGGCAGCGAATGCGCATTTAATCCCCGCTTATGCTGAGGGTTTAAAGGGGGTTGCTCGCTCTATGCCTACCAGTCAGGCTGTAGACAGAGTGGCCGCCTTTTACAATATTCCTTGTTATGAAACGCCTACCGGTTGGAAGTTTTTTGGTAATTTGTTAGACGCAGGAAAAATAACACTGTGTGGTGAAGAAAGCTTTGGTACAGGCTCAGATCATGTTCGAGAAAAAGATGGCTTATGGGCGGTATTGTTCTGGTTAAACTTAATTGCGGTAAAACGTCAATCTGTTGTTGATATTGTTCATGAGCATTGGCATAAATTTGGTAGGGATATATATTGTCGCCATGATTATGAAAGCATAGAAACACCTATTGCTAATGGTATTGTTGAACATTTGCGTAGTCAATTACCTACATTGCCTAAGCAGTGTTTTGGAGAATATATAGTCAAGTTTGCTGATGAATTTAGTTATGAAGATTCCGTAGATGGGAGTGTTAGTAAAAATCAAGGGTTACGCGTAGGTTTTGAAAATGGCTCGCGTATTGTGTTTCGTTTGTCGGGAACGGGGACTGTTGGTGCAACCTTAAGAATTTATCTGGAACGATTCGAAGCTGATAGTGCTTTGTATGATCAAGAAGCTCAGATCGTCTTAAATGATTTAATAATGCTTGCAGAGCAATTTTGTGAGGTTAAAAAAAGAACGGGTAGAACAGGGCCGAATATTATCACTTAAAGGTAAACTTTGATTAAAGCGAAAGGCTTATTTGATAAGTCTTTCGCTCACCCTTTAAGATTGAACAGCGATTCCAGTCATGCTATGGGCGATATCATGCAAGTAACAAATTAGAAAAACGCCAGCGGCAATTAATATTATTTGTTGCATTGAGGTTTTTATATCCGTTTTTTTATGTAAAGTCGGTATCAAATCTGCGACGGCAATATAAATAAAGCTAGAGGCAGCTAAAGCCAAGAAGAAGGGTAGGCTACTGTGCAAATCTTCTAAGCTAAAATAAGCTAAAATACCCCCTAGTACCGTTGTTAAACTCGCCAGCATATTATAAAAAAGCGCTTTTCCTCTGGAATAACCACTATCTAACAAAATAGCAAAATCACCTACTTCTTGAGGGATTTCGTGCGCTGCAACCGCTAGGCTGGTGACAATGCCTAGTTGTACATCGGTTAAAAATGCCGCAGCTATTAAGATTCCGTCAACAAAGTTATGAATACCATCACCTAGAATGATTAAAGAGCCAGCCGATTTAGCATTGCTATGGCTATGGCTATGACTGTGTTCATGTTCATCACCGTGCGCTTCACAACTACCAGAATGACAATGCCGCCAGATTAATAATTTTTCTAGTATAAAAAAACCGAGTATTCCAGCTAAAATGGTGCCGGATAACATTTGAAACTGTTCGGGTTTAACTTGTTCAAATGCTTCTGGAATAAGCCCCCAAAAGGCAACTGCTAAAAGCGCTCCTATGGCAAAACTAATACCATGAGGCAATACTGCCTTTCTTTGTAACTCTGGTAACAATAAAAAAACTGCGGCGGCCATTACGCTTAATATACCGCCAACGGCGGTAAAAATGATGATTAATGTTAATAAATTCATAATGCTAATCCTTCCATATTAATGTAGCTATGCGTCCAGTTTGGTTGTTTCGTCTATAAGAAAAAAAACGCTCTTCGTCGGTCATCGTGCAGTAGATGCCTCCATAAATGTTATTGATTCCAAGTGTGCTTAGTTCAATTCTAGCTAGTTGGTATATGTCTGCTAAATATTTGCCGTTACTTTGTATCTTAAAAGCTTTTTTATAGAGCGCTGATTTTTGCAAAAAAGCCTCACGAACCTCTGGCCCTATTTCAAAGCAGTTGGGACCAATAGCAGGGCCTAACCAAATTAAAAATTCATTGGGCTTAATAATAGGAGGCAAGGTGGTAAGTAAGGAAATGCTATTGCTTATAATGCCCGATAGTAATCCACGCCATCCTGCATGAATAGCGGCTATTTTCTTGCCATCAGTAGAACAAATCAATAAAGGTAAACAATCAGCTGTCATGACTGCACAAACTACGCCTGATTCAATTGAATAACTGGCATCGGCTTGATGAGGTATGGCTGTTATTTCAGCCTTAACTATCTGATTGCTATGGATTTGATCAAGCCATGCCGGTTCAGCCGGAAGATTTAATAGATCGCCGATTATTTTACGGTTTTGTAATACATGCTCATTTAAATCATTTACATGAGTCGCTGGATTTAAGCTTAAGTAAGGATCTTTACTGACGCCACCTGACCGTAAAGTGGTTGCGGCATGAATATTAATAGGCGCAGGCCAGTCAGGAACTAACCAATGCTTATTCTTGCTCATTATCCGTTAAAGCATCAAGTAGGCGCACCATGTCATCAGGCATAGCTTGTTCCCATTCACAATATTCATTAGTAACAGGATGAAGTAGTCCTAATTTGGCAGCGTGCAATGCTTGGCGTTTAAAACTACGCAATTCTTTTTCGAGTTGTTCGCTGCAATCGGCGGGCATTTGGAATCGACCACCATAAACCTGATCGCCCAATAATGGATAACGAATATGCGCCATATGCACACGAATTTGATGGGTGCGTCCGGTTTCCAGTTTAACTTGTATCAGTGTATGTCGAGTAAAGCGTTTGACTACTCGATAATGCGTGACAGCAAATTTTCCAGATTCTTTAACAGCATAGCGTTTTCGATCAGTAGGATGCCTAGCAATAGGTTCGTCAACTGTGCCTCCGGCCGTCATACGTCCACGGCTAATAGCTAAGTATTCGCGAACGATAGTCCTATCTTGAAGTTGCTGAGTCAAACTATTATGAGCTTGTAAAGTTTTAGCAATCATTAATAGACCGCTAGTTTCCTTATCTATTCTGTGAACGATACCGGCTCTTGGTAAGGTTTCTAAAGATGATTCATGATTAAGCAAGGCATTTAACAAGGTGCCGTGCCAGTTGCCGACGGCCGGATGTACGACCATACCTGCTGGTTTATTAACTATTAGTAGACTTTCATCTTCAAAAATAATATCTAAAGATATTGGCTCTGCTTTTGAGGTTATTACAATTTCTGCTTCAGCATCCAAAGTAATAGTTTCACCACCTTCAAGTTTATCTTTAGGTTTTAGAATTAAATCATTGACATGTACGCGCCCAGATTTAACCCAAATTTGCAGTTTGCTACGGGAATAGTCTGCAAATAATTCGGCTAGCACTTGGTCTAAACGCATGCCAGCCATTTCGTAAGGCACTTCTGCCGTTAATCGTGTCATAACTAGTTCTTCTGAATAACGTATTGTTAAGTTATACTCGCCAAATACCTAACTTTAAAGTATCGTGGTTCATTCTGCGAGAAAACCTCTAATATTACAACGTGTCGTTGGAACTATGCGATTAATTTTAATAAAATTTTTATTTATAGTCTGTTTTGGACTGTCTCTCCAGGGCTGTTCATCGCTTAAAGATATCTTTTCAAGTGAGTCTAGTTCATCAAAGGATAAGGATGAGTATGCTGATTGGAGTGCAGAAAAATTTCGTACAGAAGCTAAAGCTGCAGTGGATAGCGGGAGTTACGAAAAAGCTACCAAAATTTATGAGGCCATAGAATCTCGAAATCCATTTGGTGCTGATGCAGCTCAAACACAATTAGATGTTGCCTATGCTTATTATAAAAATGGTGATGCAGATTCGGCAATTGCTGCCGCTGATCGTTTTATAAAAACAAATCCTCGTAGTCCTGGGGTTGATTATGCTTATTACTTGAAAGGCTTGGTGAATTATAATCGTGATATTGGTTTTATTGATCGATTTTTGCCCACAGATACTTCACAACGAGATCCTGGTGCAGCTAATGATGCCTTAATTAACTTTGAAGAATTGGTGCGTCGTTTCCCTCAAAGTAAGTATGTGTCTGATGCTAGATTACGAATGATTGCACTTAAAAGTAATATGGCGATGTATGAAGTTCACGTGGCGCGGTATTACATTAAACGTAAGGCTTATGTTGCAGCAGTGGATAGGGCCTCTGGAGCCCTTGATAAGTATCAGGGCACTGCCGCTATACCTTATGCTTTACTAGCTTTACAAGAATCCTATACAAAATTAGGCATGAATGAATTAGCAAATGATGCGCTACGTGTCTATGAACTTAATTATCCTAAAGGTCCTCCCATACCCGAACATAATACCTCAACTATCTCTCATAAGATTTGGGATTTAATTGGAATAGAGAAATAATTTTATACCTTATCTGTATATAGATAACCCTTTTTATAAAGCTATTAAAATGGCGCAATATTTGTTGAGGAAAACGCTCTGAAAACTAATATAATAGTTCACAC
>CAMDNJ010000141.1 GCA_945902915.1 Crenothrix polyspora
TGTTACGCAGTAACGTTGTTTTACTCTCGTTTGCCGCGCCGAGCACCGCAGGTTTTGTTGGGATTAGCCCGAAGGGGCGCGGCATGGATGCCGCGCGTCGGTAGGAGGGCAGGACGCCCTCTCTACCGACCCCCGACAAAACCGAGGAGTGCAGGAAGCAGCGGCAACCGAGCCGCCTTTTCTTTGGATACTTTCTTTTGGCGGAGCAAAAGAAAGTATCTCGCCTTCGGGTGCGATAACCCGATTAACAAATCGTCGCGATAGCGATCTCATTATTTTTTTTATAAACCGCTGAATGGCTGCGTAACATCAGTTGGTAAGCTACTTTTTTGTTGACGTATCAAAAAACACAGCGGTTTTTGATAAATGATCATGCCAGCCACGACGGTCTTTATCTATCAATATCCATAAATAACCCAAGCCGAAAAAACCCCAAGCAACGCTAGCGGTTGCAAAACGAACTAAGGCTTGAGTCCAGTTCAGTGTTTTTTTATCTTGCGTGAGTACTGTTAGTTTCCAGGCACGCAAACCCAAGGTTTGTCCACCATGCGTCCAAAACCAGCCATAAAAGAGGAAACTGATGACGACTAAATAAAGACGATAAATCAGTCCTTGTTGATCTGTGACTGCCATACCGGCAGTAAAAGGCAATAGGAGTGCTGTTGCGAGGAATAAAACGGCAATGAGCAACAATAGATCATAAGTTTGTGCCGCTATACGACGCCAAAAGCTAGGTACAGATAAAGTATTGCGCCCTAGCTTTTGCTGTTTATCTATGTTCGAGGACAATTAAGCTTTGAATAGCGCTAGTTTTTGACCGAAATACATGCACATTGCCATTAAGGATCCCAGCATCACTAGAGAAAATAAGAATGGCGGCCTATGAAACAGAAGAATGAAAAAATCTGTTACAAAAATACTGGTTAATACTGGCTGGTCAATTAAGGTATTAAGAATCTTTTTTAACATAACTACACCGTCCGGTACGCAACTGAATAACTGCGAAAATTTAAAAAATGGTTGCCTGATGTTTTAGCTGTTTATTGTACAATCGGTACTTGTAAAAATCAGTAGATTGATTTTACTATATTCAAAAGGGTAATGTAAAAGAAAAGAAAAGAAGATTGATGATAGGATACTCTGTATCTAATGATATGATTGCCTTATAACAGAAAATAGACAGGGATAAAAATATTTTAAATTTTTTTAAAAAATTGATGACGCCAAGCAAAATCAACGCTGAGTCCATCTCTACAAAAGTCAAAATCTATACGCGCTCTGAGCACAATATTTCACGCAGCCAAATCAGTGAAAATGCACTAAAGGTTTTGTATAAACTACAAAAGGAAGGCTATGACGCCTACCTTGTAGGTGGCTGTGTGCGTGACTTATTGTTAGGTCGAGAGCCTAAAGACTTTGATGTAGTCACCAATGCCGAACCTGAAGAAATTAAAAACGTATTTCGTAACTGCCGACTCATAGGTCGACGTTTTCGCTTAGCGCACGTACATTTTGGCAGAGAAGTTATCGAAGTCGCTACCTTTAGAGGCGCAGGCGAAGCTAAAAATGATGAACAAGTGCTTAATAAGGAAGGTCGCTTATTAAGGGACAACGTCTATGGCACCATTGAAGAAGACGTTTGGCGCCGAGATTTTACCGTTAATGCGCTTTATTACAATATCAAAGACTTTTCGGTAGTCGATTATGTCGGCGGCATGGCCGACCATAAAGCCGCCACACTACGCTTAATCGGTGACCCAGAAACGCGTTTTCGTGAAGATCCCGTTCGTATGTTACGCGCTGTGCGTTTTGCCGTAAAACTCGGTTTTAACTTACATCCTGATTGTGCAACTGCAATGCACCAAGTCGCAGAATTATTGTCGTGCATTCCGTCAGCCCGTCTCTATGATGAAACTTTAAAACTATTCATGTTTGGTTATGCCCTGCAAACCTTCGAAATGCTCAGGCATTATGGGCTTTTTCAAATATTGTTTCCCTCTACAGAAAATAGTTTATCCCTTGAAGATAATGGCTTTCCACGCTTACTTCTTGCTAAAGCCTTAGCAAACTCAGACAATAGAATTGCTGATGGCAAAACAGTCACCGCTTATTTTTTATTTTCGGCATTTTTGTGGGAGCCTGTGCAGATACTAGCAAAAGGTAAAATCAACAAAGGCACTATTGAGTTTATTGCCTATCAAGAGGCCGCTAATGAAATTATTAGCAAGCAAATTAAAAGTACTGCACTACCTAGACATATCACCTTAGCCATGCGAGAAGTTTGGAGCCTACAACCTAAGTTTAATGCTCGCTTTGGCTCTAAACCTAGTCGTTTAATCACTCATCCTCGCTTTAGAGCCGGTTATGACTTTCTATTGCTACGTGCAGAAACGGGCGGCGCTGATCTTGAAGTCGCAGAATGGTGGGGAAAGTATCAAATTGCCGATGACAACGAACAACGCAAAATGACTCAACCTCCTTCACGTAAAGGTACCAATAGCAAACCAGCTCGTAAAAGAAACTATCGGGGAAAAGCCAAGGTAAATCCTGCAGGCACCGAAGCTTAACTAGCAAGGTCTTTTAGCACCCTATGCTTGAATCTGCCACTCTTGGAATAACAATGAATCTCCCTGAAATAGCTATTGCATATATCGGCTTAGGTAGTAACCTTGCCGATCCTGCCTCACAAATTAAATCCGCGCGCACAGCAATTCGCGCACTAAAGGGCATGCGTGAATTAGCTTTTTCCAGCTTATATTACAGCCTACCCATGGGGCCTCAAGACCAGCCAGATTATTTTAACGCTGTTATGACCGTAGAAACTACGCTGTTACCGATGGTCTTATTACGCGCCTTACAAACCATAGAAAACGCTCAAGGTAGAATAAGAAAAACTGAACGCTGGGGCCCTAGAACACTAGATTTAGATATCTTATTATATGATGATCAAACCATCGACCTACCAGACTTGACAGTACCTCATTTAGGCATCACTGAACGCGCCTTTGTGTTGTATCCCTTATTTGAAATTGCTCCGCACTTACAAGTGCCCGGCCATGGCGCTCTTGCCGACTTGCTTAGCCAGTGTCCTTTAGCTGGATTAAAACGACTCGACTAACATGAACTCAATAACTCAAGACTGCACCACAATCCCTTTAAGCATTACTGATTTGCATTTGATGAAGCAACGTGGCGAAAAAATAAGCTGCTTAACGGCTTATGATGCAAGCTTTAGCGCCTTAATTAACAACGCAGGTATTGATGTTATATTGGTCGGCGACTCCCTAGGCATGGTCATCCAAGGACATACCAGCACTCTGCCAGTTACTACCAATGATATGGTTTACCATGCTCGTTGCGTTAGTCAGGCTAATCAACGCGCCTTTGTCATTGCGGATTTACCATTTATGAGCTATTCCACCCCGGTTATTGCGGCTAAGAATGCCGCCAAACTCATACAACAAGGTGGCGTACAAATGATCAAATTAGAAGGCGCACGACTTGAGACAGTTCGTTTCTTAGTCGAGCAAGGCATTCCGGTTTGCGGTCACCTAGGATTATTACCGCAATTGATTAACCAATTAGGCTGTTACCAAGTTCAAGGCAAAACTCCTGAAGATGCTGAAAGAATCCTTGCCGAAGCCATGCAACTACAAGATGCCGGTGCTACGCTACTGGTCTTAGAATGTGTACCCGCGACTCTGGCCAAAGACATTAGCAAGCAACTTCGCATACCGGTGATTGGCATCGGTGCAGGCGTGCATTGCGATGGTCAAGTGCTTGTACTTTATGACATGCTTAATATCAGCATCAGTAAACGCCCGCGCTTTTCAAAAAATTTTATGCACAACGCCTCCTCTATCGAAGACGCGATCATCGCCTATCATCAGGCTGTTAAACAAACACTATTTCCTAGCATCGAACATAGCTTTTAAGTACCATGATTATTGTTAACAGCATCTTAGATTTGCGCTCAACTATTAGCGCATGGAAGCAAAGCGGACTAACCGTTGCGCTGATTCCAACCATGGGCAATTTACATGCTGGCCACTTAAAACTAGTCAATACTGCTAAGCAAAAGTCCGATAAAGTCGTGGTGAGTATTTTTGTTAACCCCACTCAATTTGGTGTCAATGAAGACTTTGCTAGTTATCCGCGCACCGAACAAGAAGATCAGCTAAAACTAGCTGCCGAACATGCTGATTTACTGTTTCTGCCGGCCATTACTGATATGTACAGTGTAAATGCGCTAACGACAGTAAATGTATCAGGATTGTCGGATAGCTATTGCGGCGCATCTAGGCCTGGGCACTTTAGCGGCGTTGCCACCATCGTTTGTAAATTATTTAATCTGGTACAGCCCGATATTGCCGTCTTTGGCCTAAAAGACTTTCAGCAATTCACCGTAATCAAAACGATGATTAGGGATCTGAACATCCCTATTGAATTGATAGGTGTAGATACACAAAGAGAAAGCAATGGCTTAGCCATGAGCTCAAGGAATAACTTCTTAACAGACTCAGAAAGACTCTTGGCTGCCCAACTTTATCAAACCCTATGTATCGCCAGAGCCGCCATTTTAGCCGGCCAACAAAGTTACCTTGATATTGAACAGCAAGCTTTACAAAGCCTAAAAAATATCGGCTTCGTACCCGATTATTTTGCTATCTGTTGTTGCCATAATTTAACCTCAGCAACTCAGCAAGATAAAGATATCGTCATATTGGCCGCAGCCAAACTAGGTACAACGCGGCTAATTGATAATATTTATTTTTCTTTATAAGTTATATAAGGTGGATAAGCAGCGCGCATCCACCGTTGATCCCCGATGCGCATTGCTTATCCAGCCTAGGCGTCACTTCGATTAAATCAAGAAAACAATGACAACAAACGAACAGCTGATTAAAAACAAAGCGATGCAACGACCGCAACCCGTCAGCTTCAATGAAGCTTTTCGCTTCTGGCTCAAGCTCGGCTTTATCAGCTTTGGAGGGCCTGCCGGACAAATCGCCATCATGCATCAAGAATTGGTCGAGCGTCGGCGTTGGATTTCAGAACAACGCTTTTTACATGCGCTCAATTACTGCATGTTATTACCGGGCCCAGAAGCTCAGCAACTGGCCATTTATCTAGGCTGGTTAATGCACAAAACCTGGGGAGGCGTGCTGGCCGGAGTATTATTCATACTGCCTTCACTGTTCTTGTTAATCTTACTCAGTTGGGTTTATCTGAGCTATGGTCATCTTCCTGCTGTTGCTGGAGTGCTTTATGGTATTAAACCGGCCGTTACCTCCATCGTGCTGTTCGCAGCGCATCGCATAGGCTCACGCGCTTTAAAAAATAGCCTGCTGTGGAGTTTAGCGGCACTCGCCTTCTTGGCTATCTTCGCGTTACAGACACCATTTCCGTTAATTGTCTTAATCGCGGCTAGTCTTGGAGTAATAGGGGGGCGATTTGCTCCTGATAAGTTTACTATGGGTGGCGGACATAATGCGGCCAAACAAAGTTACGGCCCAGCATTGATTGATGACGATACGCCGATTCCAGAGCATACCAAGTTTCGTTGGCGTCACTTGTTTAAAATCATCGCGGTGGGATTATTTTTATGGTCTAGCGTAATGAGCTACCTAACTATGCACTATGGCTGGGATGGTGCGCTGACGCAAATGGGCTGGTTTTTTACCAAAGCAGCGTTACTGACTTTTGGTGGCGCCTATGCGGTATTGCCTTATGTCTATCAAGGCGCGGTAGAACATTATCATTGGCTAAGCGCTACCCAGATGATCGATGGCCTAGCTTTAGGCGAAACCACACCGGGCCCGTTGATTATGATCGTCACTTTCGTGGGCTTTTTAGCGGGTTATAGTCAATTACC
>CAMDNJ010000142.1 GCA_945902915.1 Crenothrix polyspora
GCAACAAAATCATCTCGCCCCACCCAAGTATGATTAATTAAAACTGCAGGCCTACGGCCTACTAGGGCATCATCAAAAGCAAAAAAAGCTTCCAACAAAACATCCCCATCCATATAACCTACTGTATTCGATATTATCGCCACACTCTCTCCTATTCTTAGCTATTTGTTTGAAGCTTTGTCGCCTTTAAACTCTCTAAAAACCCCGACGAGGCCTCTTCTATTAAATCCAATACCTTCTCGAAACCAAAAACACCGCCATAATAAGGATCAGGTACCTCACGCACTTTAAGATGGGGTGCATAATCAAGAAAATAATGTATCTTTGTTTTATATTGTTCCGGGCAAGCATTCATTAGCAAGGCATAATTATCATCATCCATCGCCAACAAAAAATCAAAATCTTCAAAATCGCCCATTACGACTTTTCTAGAGCGTATATGCGCTAAATTTATATCACGCAACAGAGCGGCCTGCTGTGAACGCAAATCAGCTGCCTCGCCTTCATGATAAGCATGAGTGCCGGCCGAATCAACCCTAAAAGACGACTCTAATGCCTTGTCTTTAATCAGCTTTACAAACACCCCCTCAGCAGTCGGTGATCTGCAAATATTGCCCATACAAACAAAAAGAACGTTTATTTTTTCCATGATAATAGTGATTTAAGTGATGATTCTAAAATTCAAACACTACCTCAGTAGCATCAGTGATTTATATTAACAGCAAAAAACAAAGCATAGGCTAAGTCAGCACTGCTTAGCACAACTGAAATGATAGCAAGACTAAAGACAATGAGTCCATCACTTGAAAGCACTACTTTAAGTTAAATATTCTATAGGGTTGGAGTAAAATAGCTTCAGCTATTTTAAATAGCAATAGCTGAAGCTATTTCGCTCCAGACTTCATGCTGTTTACGCGCAACTTAATAGCCGTATCCCTTACTACACATTTGAGCATAAAGTACTGTCACAGGAACCGCTTTTAGCTGTATAGTAAAGCGCCTCCCTAAGCTATGCCTTAACTATCCATAATATTTAATTTATAACTTCGAGGATAACCAAATGAACACATTAAAATATTCTGTTTTTATAGTGCTGTTATCGGCTCTTTTGTGGACTAACGTATCTTTAGCGGCCGACAAAATAGTCGTTGAACAACAAGCCGCTACTTGCCTAAACTGCCATGAGTCTAACGATCATAGCGGACATGCAGATCATAACCTAGCACCCAACTTAAGAGCGCAACAACCGACTTACCTGATTAATCAACTCAAGGCTTACAAAACAGGCAGTCGTAGCGACCCTATTATGACCGCCTTGGCCAGTAATTTAAGTGATGAAGAAATTAAGAATTTAGCCGCTTACTTTGTCAATCTGCCAAGCATCAAGACAGAAACCAATGCCTCCCTAGCCAAAGTCGGCAAAGAAAAAGCCAGCATGTGTTTAGGTTGCCATGGTTCTAGTGCTGAAGGAAACGGTCAATATCCAAGACTTGCCGGTCAACGTGCCGACTATTTAGCCCAGCAATTAGCTAATTTTAAAGCGGGCGTAAGAAAGAATGGTCAGATGCAAGCCATCGCCAACACCTTAAGCGAAGAAGACATGCACGCCTTAGCAGCCTATTTTTCTGGCTTATAACTTGTTAAATTTCGTAATAATGAAGATATCTAATCCAACGTCCAAACTATTTGATATTTCAAGGAAGCTCTATTGAAACCCTCTTTTTATGACTTAAATTATTCTGACTTAGAAATAGTTATCCAGCAAAATAATTTAAACCATTCAGCAGCATCAGTGTTGTTTAATTGGCATTATAAGAAAAAACAAACAGCTCAATGCCTTGATAACATTGCTCAGTGCTCAGTGGTTTTTGTTCAAAATACTTTCGATTTTTCTTTACCCGAAATTGATACCGTTCATGAGTCAAAAAACGATAGAGCCGTAAAATTTCTTTTTACGCTTAAAGACCAGCATAAAGTTGAAACCGTCCTAATCCCGTTTCATAATAAATATTCTATCTGCCTGTCATCCCAGGTGGGCTGTGCCATGAATTGTTCTTTTTGTTTTACTGGAACTCAAGGCCTTAAAAGACATTTGACGACCAGTGAAATTGTTGGCCAGTTTATACAAGCTTGGCGCTGGTTAGCGAACCATAGACCGGGAGAACAGCGGATTTTAAATATTGTCTTTATGGGGCAAGGCGAACCTTTACATAATTTTGATGCTGTTAAAAAAGCCTGTGAAATATTTTTATCACAACATGGAACATCTATTGGTGTGCAAAAAATCACTATTTCAACGGCGGGCTATATGCCTGGACTTAAAAGATGGAGCGAGGAAATTCCCGGTGTTAATCTTGCCTTATCGCTGCATTCACCCTTTGAAGAAAAACGCAATGAACTGATTCCCATCAATAAAAAATATCCCTTAGAGGACGTCTTGGCAGCCATAGACCAAATACCTTTAAATAAAAAACAGTTTATTACTTATGAATATATTCTGATCAAAGATTTTAATGATACGCCAGAAGATGCAAAACAATTGGGCACGATACTGACGGGTAAAAGTGCTTATATCAACTTAATTCCTTTTAACTCATTCCCAGGCTCAAAGTACCAGCGTCCAGATTTGGATAAAATTGAACAGTTTAAAGCTGTTTTAGATACCTTTAAAATCCCGACTTTAATAAGATCGACTAAAGGCGATGATGTCTTAGCCGCCTGTGGACAACTCAATTCTAAAAATTAAATAACTTGGCGCATCAATCGAACAACACAAATAATACGCCACCTTCCCCAGCAAGTTTTTGTAGTCCTAAACAACCAACTTAGACACTGGCGCACAAAAATCGGTAATGCCGCTTGGTGTTTCAGCCGCGACTCTAAATTGATGAATGACTCCAACTTTATGATCGCGGACTGCGTAATGAGTCGCAGTTCAGCTGGTTATCGGCGACCACCGCGACGAAAATCACGACCACCGCCATGAAAATCATGATCGGCGTCGCCGCGAAAACCACCGCCAAAGCCACCACCATAAGCTCGGCGAGAGCCACCATGATAATCATCATGATCTCGATAGCCACTACGATACCCGCCATAGCCGATATTCCCACCATAATAGGGTGTAATCACATAACGATTATTGCCATAATAATTACCGCGATAGGGATAATTTACACACGAAACTAACCCTAACACTGACAAAAAAACAAATACTATTCTCATGTTATTCACCTTATTTAAAATAAATCAATAACTCGCAAGCCAGATAATTTGCAATGCACTACTCTCCGTTGAAAGCAATACTCATCGAATGTACAGAGTTAATGCGCAAGCCCTAAAGGCACTTAATCTTCTAAACCATCTATGCGTTTACTGCTTAAGATTGGCGCATAAATAAACATGAACAATGAAAAAGCGGCAATCCAGCACAAAGTAGACGCATAGATTAATATATTTATGACTTGAGGCAGCGCGACAGGCAACAACACTCTAAGCACGGCGGCTAAATTAAGTAAGACAAAGGCAATAGTTATGGCGTTAGAAACACGCAGTGCTCGTCCGGTATGGCCTAAAGATACTCTGGCCATCATCGCTAAGGTTAAACTACCTATGCCACCTAGGGTAAAAGCATGTAAGGCCAATACCGGCATTACCCAACCATAAGCCGACAAGGCAGTTAAAGCAAAACCCAGAATAAGCCAAGCATAGCCAACATATAATGCCCACAATAAAGGCACATACCATATTCTAGCGACATACCAACCGGATAAGCGCGCAGCATTAACAGCGGCAGCAAATAGTGCGGTTATGGCTAATAAAGTTCCCGAAACAGAACATACTTGTAAAGTAAAAACCAAAACAGCAGAGCCTATCGATAGATTATCCAATAAAGGATTCTTGCTGATGAAGGTGCCTGATAAAGCTCTTTCGGTAAAATAAGGAAATATTCTGCCCGAAAAAATGATGATCATGGTAATAATAGTCGCGACAACCAGTTGAATACCCAGCCATGCTGAGTTCAAATTCAAGCCTAACATTTCAGCATGGATTAACGCATTGCCTAAGGCTAACACCAATAATAGACCTACAAACACTAAATGCTTATATTGCTTGGCTTGTAAAATAGGTAGGCTGATGCAATAGGCCAATGCCGGCAAGAAAGCAAAATCAACAGCGGCAATAACGGCATCAGGCAATAACGCTGCATAAAAAGGCAGTATCCGGCCATAAAGCCATAATAAAGCCAATGCAGTTAATTTATCACCGCTTAAAGTTGGCCTAGCGGTCCAGTTTTTAACCGCCGTTAATAAAAAGCCCGCGATAACAGCCGCCGAATAACCCAGCAACATTTCATGCGCATGCCAATAACTCGGTAAAAAGTAATTAGCGACCGTTAATGTGCCTTTGAACATAGCATTCCAAAGCAATATTAAAATCAGTGCTGATAAGCCGGCTAAAGCAAAAAAAACTCTAAAGCCTAAGCCAAAAATAGGTGTGTCAAATATTTTATGTGTATTCATAGTGATGTATTTTCCAACCAATCTAATTCAGCATCTGAAAAACCAGCAATTATACGCATTTCTCTGTTAAAAGGGCCTTTTGGCTTACCGCCTTGGTAATATTTCTTGATTAAGCGTTGATATTGAGCTTCAGACTCTAAGCCTTGTTGTGCACAAACAAACTTAAACCAGTAGGATCCGCGTTCTACATGCCCTACTTCATCGGTTAAGATGCGCGTTAATAAGGTGACACTGGCCTCATCACCAATATGTTTAAATTTGGCAATGATGGCGGGCGTAACATCCAAGCCTCGTGCTTCCATACAGCGTGGAATCATGGCTAATCGTGCTAACAAATCATCTGCGGTATCTGTCGCATGATCCCATAAACCATTATGAGCCGGCAAATCACCGTAAGCTAAACCCATAGTCTGTAAATGCGTACGGATTAATTCAAAGTGCTGCGCCTCTTCATCAGCGACGTTCAGCCAATCTTGATAAAATTTATCAGG
The DNA here is from genome assembly GCA_945902915.1 of Crenothrix polyspora. Classification (GTDB taxonomy): domain Bacteria; phylum Pseudomonadota; class Gammaproteobacteria; order Methylococcales; family Methylomonadaceae; genus Methylobacter_C. Next base: position 5,015 of record CAMDNJ010000142.1, read on the forward strand.
CATGCCACGAAAGCGATAAAGCATATCCCAGGCCAGATAAATGGCCATAAATTCAACATGAGCAATGGCATGAAAGAAGGCTTTGATACCGTCAGGGCTGCCTAATTTACGTTTAGGCATTTCGCGCGTGGACAATAATATTGGCGTACTGGGAAATTGCACCGAAGAAATAGCTAAAGGCGGTTGTTCAGAAACTAAGCTTAACTCACCCTGAGTTAATAACTTTTGAGCTTGATGAGTGAGCGTTAACTTTTGCTCAATATCTGGGTGATGCAAACAGGCTTCAGCTAGGCTAAATATATTTTTCATTAAGGTTCATCGGTGTGTCTATGATTTAAGAAAAAGTTTTGCTCGATTTCATGATTTATCTAGTTATTAAGTAAGCGGCAATAATCGTAGAATTTAAATTCAACTGGCAAATAGCAATATTTTTCCCCGCCCTAAGTACTCATAGCGACTATTAAAGCAATCGCTGATGATTTTGAAAGCGCCGTTAGCAGCAAAAGATAATGGACATAGTGCTATGCGGTGAGAAATTACAAAAGAACAATAATGTAACTTGAGTTAATAGCTTTGGTGGATTCAAATTGCTCGGCGCCTTTTATAAGGCCCCGAGGTTTTGAGGAACTCATATCAAGAACATAATGCCGAGCATAAGTGAGTTGAAAAATGTGAACCCTAGTTACACGTAATGAGTTAGTTACAGCATCGATTTACGCACAAAAAGCTTCAACTTTCGCCAAGATACTTTGCGCATCTAAGCCACAAACAGCCAATAACTCTTCTCGCGTACCTTGTTCGATAAAACTATCGGGCAAGCCTATATTTAAGACCGGCATCAAT
>CAMDNJ010000143.1 GCA_945902915.1 Crenothrix polyspora
AACTTGATACAGTCCACCGCCCAACGAGTCAGACCAATGGGCAGTGGTTTATTCTCTTTTACAAGGAATCACCATGCAAACTAATTCCCAAGCTCAAACCGAGCAACCTCCCCCAAAAACAACACCAGACTTTAGCCACCGAGTTAAAGATTACTATAGCGTCACATCAACAAGTGATTTGATTGAAGAAGTCGATACGATGGTTTTACGCTCTAAAGGTATTTTAAGCATCATTGCTGATTTACATATTGAGAGCCACATCAATCAGATCAACTCCCAACAGATACACTGGGCGCTTAACTCTGTAATGCGTGAGCTTGACGATATTTATGCGGCCATTGAGTCACATCATGACGCGTTAAGAGCAAATCAACAGGCATAAAAAAGCCGATTTAATCCATCACAATTAAATCGGCTCTTTACAATCAGCACCACCACAACGCAGGGTTATTTTAACCTATAGCTGGACTGATTGTATATCCGATTGAGGATATCCAAATGCAACAGATACAAGAAACCGTAAAGAACGCCATGCGTGACAATGGCATGACACCCCCTGATGCAATCATCACCGACGGTCAGCTGCACCGCTTTAAAGATGAGTCGGGAAAACTTAACAGCTATTACACCGCCCATGTAGACGGTAGAGCCGCTGGCATGATTGGCAACTGGAAAACTGGGCTACAGGTCAACTGGAAAGCTGAGGGCGATTACCCCAAGCTAACAGATCAACAGCGTATGGACTTTAGAATCGAAAAGCACCGACAAGAACGCCTCCGCATAGCCGAAGAAAAGCAACGCCATGATGGAGCTGCACACAAAGCAGCCCATATCTGGAAACAATCAAAGCCAGTCACACAGCACCCCTATCTAACTAAAAAGCGTATAGATCACCATAACGCACGCCTCTATAACAACGCGCTAGTAATTCCCATCTTCAATAATGGCGTATTGGCTAGCCTGCAATTTATCGACCAAGACGGAGGCAAGATATTTTTGACGGGCGGCAAGTTGAAAGGCTCTTATAGTCAGCTAGGTATTTATGATGCTGATAAGCCTATCCTAATTTGTGAGGGATTTGGTACAGGTGCAAGCCTAGTTGAATCTACAGATAACACTGTTTATGTGGCGTTCAGTGCCAACAACCTCAAAGCCGTCGCGGGTTACGTGCGAACCCTATACCCCATGAATGACATTATCGTCATGGGCGACAATGATTTAAGTGGAGTCGGTCAAAAGGCAGCTAAAGAAGCAGCCTTAGCCATTGGTGGTGATTGTCTTATACCACCAACGCTAGGCCATGACTGGAATGATGAATTAAATATGGATGTCATTTAATGAGCGCAATTAAAGAAGATGTCGTTATACCTCAAAAAACCGTTATTAAGAATCTGATTAAAGCGGTCATATCTGAACCTAAAACACCACAGCAAGCGAAAGTGTCAGCCATTGCCGCATTGCTGGCAAACATCAAAGAAACTAACCTTATAGAAGTCTGCGAGTCGCTGGGATGGAGCAAGGGCAACGAGGATAAACCGCCCGCACAAAAGCATTACAAGGTAGCCATAATCCACACATTGATTGAAACCGCAAAGGAACATAACTGGCATATTATCCATGATGCAGGGTTTTTTTATATCTTCAATGGTGCGTTCTGGGTGGTACTGCAAGATTCTGAGGTTAAGCAACTGCTCAAGGATGCCGCCATTGTAATGAGTTATACCGAGATCGAATGCAGAGACGCGCTATTTGTCGACAAGCTCTTTCAGCAAGCAACACAAGATGGCTTTTTTGCTGAACGCAATATCACTAGGCAATCAATTATCAATCTTAAGAATGGTTCGTTGGTGTTGAGCGAGGCGGGAATGACTATGAAAGTCTTTGATTATCGAGACTTCTTAACCCATCAATTAGACTTTTCATATAATGCAGCCGCAAAAAATACCGTATTCCTAAGATACCTTACTCAAGTGCTACCGGATGCAGACACTCGGCGTACTTTGCAAGAGGTTTCGGGGTATCTGTTCATTAAGGGCCTGAAGATGGAAAAGGTGTTTTTTCTGTTTGGTACTGGCGCTAATGGCAAGTCGGTATTCTTTGAGGTGCTTAATGGCGTACTGGGGGCTGACAATATCAGCAACTATTCCTTAGAGTCTTTAACGGATGAAAAGGGCTACCACCGCGCCATGATTAAAGATGTCATTGTTAATTATGGTACTGACATTCGCCTAACCAAGATTGACGCAGGTATGTTTAAGACGCTGGCTAGTGGTGAACCAGTAGAGGCGCGATTACCCTATGGACAGCCTTTTTTAATGAATGACTACGCGAAGCTAATATTTAACGTCAATAAGATGAACTCCGCCAATATTGAGCATACACACGGTTTTTATAGACGGCTGCTGATTATCCCCTTCAATAAAACGATTCCTGATGAAGATCAAGATAGAGACTTACACACCAAGATTCTGAATGATCGGGCTGGTGTACTGAATTGGATTATTGAAGGAGCGGAGCGCGTTATTAAAAGCCGGAATATCTTTGTGTCTGCTGAGTGCGAGGCGTTTAAACAGAAGTTTATAAAAGAGACTGACAGCGTCGCTATGTATGAACAAGATTTTAGGGAGACTATGACAGCCGCCATTTATTACAAGCCGTTAAAAGAAGCGTATGCAGATTATAAAACCTATTGTTTAGATGCTGGGCATAGGCCGCTAGGTCGAAATAATTTTACTGGTCGAATGGAGGCTTTAGGCTTCACAAAATCACGAGATATGGCGGGCGGATACCTTCAAAAAAACTACACCCTTGAAAAAGGTTTTAAATGAAACTACATAACTGCATAAAGCAAAGACAACCCCCGTAATTACTGGGCTAGAGGGTGCTAAAAACATGCTGTTATGGTGTTTGAAACAGCATAATAACAGCATGAAACAGCATGAAACAGCATGAAATAGCATATTCAAATAGTTTAATTATGCTATTTCAAACGCATAACAGCATAGAACAGCATGAAACAGCATGTAAACAGCATAGCTACAGGCCACGAATGGCGTGGCTTACAGTCATTTTATGCTGTTATGCTAAATCATTTACAACCTTTTTCAAGGTACGACTTTTTTAAATCATCCATCACCACAAATAGGGACACCATAATCATGATAGACGCATTAATCAGCGGTAAATTAATCAAAGCACCTGAACTCAAGACCGGACAATCAGGCAAGCATTACACACAGTTTTTATTATCGGTATCGGTAGGTGAGGACAAGCCTGTAATCGTTTCAGGTATGGCGTTCACAGAGACAGCCGAGAAGATCGCCAAACTACAGAAAGGTGATGCTCTATCGGTCGTCGGCAGTCTTAAGCCTAGTGAATGGGCGGACAAGGCGACGGGCGCTTTAAAGCATGGGCTTAGTATTACGGCTAACGCTTCATTAAGTGCCTATGACATAAAGAAGCGTCGGCCTGTTACGGATAACCCTACCAAGCCAGATACTAACGCTAGGCCATTCGATGACCCGCTTACTTTTTAAGTGGCATTATTTAGATAGTTTTGAATTCCAGACTATCTATTTAATAACGGTAAGTAGCACCAAGAGGATAAGCCGAAACTGCCCTTTTTTGACTTATAAAGGGCAGTAAACTGTATTAAACTCTATCCAAATAAATTAATTAAGTATCTTAGCTGCGGTAAAGATAATTCTCATTAGCTAAACGTGGCTAGGGTACTTAATAATTTATTACCCACAGGAAGATATAACATCAATGAGATACACACAGCCTTAATCTTAGAAATAAAAAACATCGATAGATTAGTTATTGAATCAACTAACAAGCTTGCTACTATTGATGATGCAATCAGTACTCAAGAAAGCTTATCTAATGATTTAGCACCTAATCAAGATACTTGCACCCCGCTACAGAATACCTATAAGCAAGCACTCGCAGAAAACGCGCTTGGTGGAAGCAACGACATAAAAGCTCTAGAATTGGCGATAAGCAAATCACAACTTGCTGATGATAAGGCCAACAAACAGCGTATTGATGACAAAGCCAGTGCAGCCGCAACTATAGCCGGACTGGTTACTTTGCAGGAGCTTGAGCAAAACAACCATTCCGGCCTGATACACGATGCCAGAAGAAAACGGTTAGAGCTACTTAACTTGATCGCCACAGAACACGCAACAGACTATGAAGCCAACGCGCTTAAAGCCGTTGAAGCGCTACGCAATCTCTTGGCCGTTGATAGCTTGATCGGGCAGGTCTCAGGCGATTACAGATTAACATCCAACCTTTTACCATGGGGCAATTTTGAAGTCACATTGCCAGCTATCAATGAGGGTGCATTTTTGCCAATGCTTAACCGTGGCGTGAATACCATGCTGATTGATAGTGAGCGATTCATTATCAGAGACCGCGGCAACAGTGAACGTATCAGCGCGTTAGTGGTTTTAATCGGTTAGTTAGACACCTTACGTGGTTAATTAATGTCAGCACACCAGCCCGTTGAAATAGACGGGCTAACAGGCCGAGTAATCGACCACCCCCCAACTCATAAGCGCTATAGGGCTAAACTTGACACCTTAATCGATGTTAAAAAAGAAATGGGCAAGATATACAGAGAAGCAAGAACGGGGCTTATCGACTCGCAGGACGCAACCAAACAAGTTTGGATGCTACAGGCTATCGGAAAAGTTATTGTCGATGCTGAACTGGAAAAGCGTATAGAGTTATTGGAGAAATTGAGTAATGGCTAAACCGATTAATGACGGTATCAAGCCAAGTCGCCTAAAACGCAAAAAAAAGAGACGCTGGAAATAATGAGTATACAGAACCGCTTAACCAAGCTTGAAGCACTTACGCAAACATCCACAGAAGCACCGTTACGCATTGCCTTCTTTGACCCAGATGGCGATACTGAGCCTAATGGCTTAATTGATGATGATGGCGTAACCACTTTACGATTAGAGAATGAAACAGTTCGGCAGCTACAGCAGCGCGCAAAAAATAATTCTGTTTGGATTACTGGCAAGTGGCACAATTACATAAACATTTATTAATGACATGGGTACTTTGATTATTTGGGGGTATTTATGGGGGTATCTTTTTATTTTAAATGCCAACAATGCAGCAATATAAGTACCTGTAGGACAACGTTCGGTAGAGCCCGCAAAATGAAGATTTAACAAGACTCAAAGAAGTACAAAAACCCGCAGATTATCTAGTCTAGCGGGTTTTTTTATGCCTGTAAGATTCAACGAAATCCAGTAACAGCCGACAATTTATGCAGTAAGCTTTACAGTAACTCTACTTTAGGGCAGTTACTGGATTATTAATGGCAGCTCAATAACTATAAGGGCTTACTGCTATGGCAAAAGAACTTTTAAAAGATGTCACAATTCGCAGCGCCAAACCTTTAAATAAAGACTATCGGCTAAATGATGGTGAAGGGCTTTACTAAAGATGAAATGAGCGTACACGGCTTTAGAGCTATGGCACGAACCATAGTAGATAAGGTAGTAGGCTTAAGAGTTGATTTTATAGAACATCAACTCGCTTATGCTTTACGAGATGCCAACGGACGGGCTTATAACAGAACCTCACATTTACCAGAACGCCATAAGATGATGCAGAGTTGGAGTGATTACCTAGACCCGCTTAAAGGCTTGATTTCTGGTGTAATGGCTATGGTGATGAGCGAACTTATGCTCTTAGCTTTATATACGCAAGTGCTGCATATTAGCTATCGCCCAAGTTTTTATTTGTGGCTTTTGGTGCCAGTGACTAATGCGGTCTTGATCAGTGTCGTTG
>CAMDNJ010000144.1 GCA_945902915.1 Crenothrix polyspora
CGGGGGGCAGGGGGGTAGTCGCTATATTTTTTCTAGTCGCTTACCTGTTGTTATCGTTAGCCAAAATTGGCATTGAGTTGCAAAAGCCTTTTAATACTAAAAGCTTAAGCCATTTGCCTTTAGATACTATCTGCGAAACGATCAAATTGCATTGTGTGGATTTATTAAAACAACACAGCAACAGCCTTTAAATCTAAGTTTCGTTAAACTGGCTTCTTAGAAGTTAAAAAATAAAGCAGCAGAATAAAGTAAGTTAAACGCTAACCAGTCATTATTTAGGCAAAAAACTGATGGAAAGATTTGTGGTTGAGATGAAATATTTTTTATAAGACGAATAACAGCTATACATGAGATAGCTGCCGCCAAAATATGAGGTCAATAACTGTAGTGGATCGATAGTCAATATTCATGCTTTGCTTTTGCACGCAAAAATATCAACACATGGAGAGGGTTTTGCAAATAAGCTCGATCATACCAACCAAGCCTTGGAAAGACTAACCCCAGTTCGGCAATATCGCTACATTCTATGCCAAGCTGAGGCTAGTCTTTTCCGGGGCATTTAAACCACTATTTTAGAAACAGGTTCACAATAGTCAGTAAGTCCTTCTGGTGTGATGGCAGCTATGCGAAAATAATATAGACACATCACATCAAGACCATTGAGTTCAAATTCAGCACTTGTGCTCACGCCGCATAATACCCAACCGTCTTCTGTTAGAGGCAGAGTACCTTTACACATTTGTAAGTGATAAGCGCCGGCTCTAGGATTTGCTTTGCCTTTGATTATGACTGAGCCTGAATGAGTACCATTATAGATAGTTATAATAGCTTTGGGCGTATAAGTGGGTTGCTTGGTTTCATGAAAACCACTGCTTAATATCGTTGATTCATCACCGGCGGCGATTCTGTCTACATAAGCCGCTAAGCTGCGAAACATAGTATCGGTCAGTTTTTCTTGATCGTGCATTTCTGAAATACGAGTGCGTCCGCCATCACTGGCGGCCACGATGGCGTTTTCTAAGTCAATTACAGCTGCGCTGGCATCTTGCAATGACACATCAGGTGTTGGAAAGCGAGGGTTTCCTGTAAATTTAGTAATGACATTACGGTAAAAGCCTACTTTTACAATGGGTGAAAACTGCATAAAATCGAGTTTAGTTTGGATAATCTTCATTATTTTATCTCTGTGTTTAGGTTAAGTTTAAATAGATCTGAACTTGGTGTCGCTCTGTAAAGCTAGGTTGTGCTTGTCGTATTACGTTTACTATGGAGCTTGAAAAATAGGGATCATTTCGCGTTAAAGCTACTATCGGGCCTGCTATAGGTTTAGCAGGGCTTACTATAGTTATTATCGGGTTTACTATATGTTTAGCAGGTCTTACAGTAGCTACTGTAGGGTCTACTATAGGTTTAGCAGGTCTTGCAGTAGCTACTGTAGGGCCTACTATATGTTTAGCAGGTCTTGCTATAGCTACTTTAGCCTTGAGATAGCTTTAGCAGGTCTTGCAGTAGCTACGGTAGGGTCTGCTAAATGTTTAACAGGTTTTGCTATAGCTACTTTGGGCCTGAGATATGTTTAACACGTCGAACTGAAGTTACTGTAGGGTCTGATAAATGTTTAGCACGTTGTGTGCTATATTCTATCGACCCTTAGAAAGGTTTAGCAGGTCGTCCAGCTTATTTATTTCGACGACTCATTGCTTAGGGCAATCATTAGGATCATTTAAATAACGGTGCAGAATGCTCTTAACAACGACTGACAACTTCTAGTCAATTAATTGCTCTTTTTTGAAAGTATTACATAATAAGATTTTTAAAAATATACGTAGAAATACTGACTTAGTGGATTTTGTTGTTTGATCTATGTGAATTGTAGGGGAAATATAGGTATAAATAGAACATCTCATAATGAAACCTATTTACTCGAAAGCTGACTTAAACATTGGATGTAGCGCTTTCATGGTGTGGTAACTAAATATTTATCAGGTAAATAAGCGTTGCATAAGTCACGCATGAAATAAGCTTGAATTATATGACACAGCCGAGCTGGGACTCAGCGCCCTCGGAATCAATAGACCAGCTTTATTTATCTGTCCCGCTTTAAATGGGTAGCGAAGAAATTAAATGTTATTATCAACCTAATTGAATTTCAACATCAAAACAACTCTATGCTTAAACTAGAAGACATCAAAAAAGACGCCCAAATTCGTGGCCTCGAAGGCGATAAGATAGTCAGAATTGTGCAGGCGGAGTGGATAGGAACACAATCTGTTAATGTTTTTTACGTTGATCAAGAAGGTAAACCAGGTACCCAAGCTTTATTCAGATCCGATGAGTTACGTTTGGAGTTAGCCAAAGCAGGGCGACCTTGGAGCTTTGATGCCTCAGGTTTAGACTTTAAATTAGGTCTGGAAGCCTATCGAATTAACTTGGCTCATTTGTTCGACCCCATGATGGCCGTACATACCTCCAATGTTGATCCCTTGCCCCACCAAATTTCAGCCGTCTATGAATCCATGTTGCCTAGGCAACCTTTACGTTTTGTCTTAGCTGATGATCCTGGCGCAGGCAAAACCATTATGGCGGGTCTTTATATTCGTGAACTGATTATGCGAGCCGATGCCAAGCGCATTTTAATTGTTTCACCCGGTTCTTTAACCGAACAATGGCAGGATGAATTATTAGAAAAGTTTGGTCTTACTTTTGAAATTTTAAGCCGAGAAAAACAAGAACAATGCGCTTCAGGAAATTATTTTGAAGAACAAAATCAACTGATAGCTAGGCTCGATCAACTGTCGCGCAACGAAGATTTCCAAGAGAAATTGAAACACAGTGATTGGGATTTAATTATTGTGGATGAAGCGCACAAAATGTCAGCGCATTACTTCGGCAGTAAAGTCAATGAAACGGGTCGTTTTAAACTCGGAAAGTTACTAGGCACCATTACCCGTCATTATTTGTTAATGACAGCCACGCCACATAACGGTAAAGAAGAAGATTTTCAATTGTTTCTATCGCTACTGGATGGTGATCGCTTTTACGGTAAATTTCGTGAAGGTGTCCATAAAGTCGATATTAGCGACATGATGCGTCGTATGGTCAAAGAAGATTTGCTTAAATTTGATGGCACACCCTTATTTCCAGAACGCAGAGCCTATACCGCCAATTACGAATTATCGCCCCTTGAAGCCGCTCTTTATTCTGAAGTCACCGATTATGTCCGTAACGAAATGAATCGGGCCGATAACCTAGATGGCAAGCGTAAAGGTACGATTGGCTTTGCTTTAACGCAATTGCAACGCCGTTTGGCCTCAAGCCCTGAAGCCATTTATCAATCGCTCAAACGTCGTCGCAAACGCCTTGAAAGTCGGCTTGAAGAAGAAAAACTGGTCAAGCGTGGTCATGCAATTGCCGAGACTTTGGGCAAATACAATGTTAAAGATGTGCCTCAAAATATTGATGAAGCCGAAGACGAAATGTTGGGTTCTGAATATGAAGACTGGGTAGAAGATGTGGTAGATCAAGCCACAGCCGCCCAAACTATTGATGAACTTGATGCGGAAATCATCATACTGAAAGATTTGGAGACTAAAGCCTGTAACGTTGTGCAATCGGGTAATGACCGAAAATGGGAAGAACTCTCAACCTTGCTGCAAAATACTCCGGAGATGTATACAGAGGTCGGTAGTCGTCGTAAATTGATTATCTTTACCGAACACCGCGATACACTCGCCTATCTGCTAGACAGAATTACCGGCTTATTGGGTAATCCACAAGCCGTCATAACTATTCATGGCGGCACCAATCGCGATGAACGCCGCAAAAATCAAGAACAGTTTCGTAACAACCCTGATGTCACCGTCTTACTGGCTACCGATGCCGCAGGTGAAGGGGTTAACCTACAAAATGCCAACTTAATGGTCAATTATGACTTGCCCTGGAATCCTAATCGCTTAGAACAACGTTTTGGTCGTATTCACCGTATTGGTCAAACCGAAGTCTGTCATCTCTGGAATATCGTTGCTAACGAAACTCGTGAAGGCGCAGTATTTCAAAAGTTACTCGACAAGTTAGAAATTGAACGCGCTGCCTTGGGTGGTCGTGTCTTTGATATTCTCGGCGAAGCCTTTGATAACGTATCCTTGAAAGACTTATTGATTGATGCCATTCGCTACGGCGATCGTCCGGATGTTAAAGCTAGGCTTGACCAGGTGATTGAAGGTGCTTTAGATACCGAACACCTAAAAGACATACTTAAACGTAATGCCTTGGTTGAAGAACACATGGGGCTTGAGCAGCTCTATGCTGTTAAAGAAGATATGGAAAAAGCGGAGGCGCGTAAGTTACAACCTTATTTTATCCGCGCATTTTTTACCGAAGCATTCAAATCGTTGGGTGGTGAAATGCGTAATCGTGAACCTAACCGCTATGAAATCACTCACGTTCCGGCAATAATCAGAGAGCGTGACCGCGTTATTGGTGAGACGCGCACGCCGGTACTAAAAAAATATGAACGTATTTGTTTTGAAAAACAGGTAGTCCGTCAACACGGCAAACCGATGGCTGATTTAATTCATCCCGGTCATCCCTTAATGCAAGCCATTACGGATTTACAGCTGGAAGCGCATCGTAGCAAGCTCAAACAAGGTGCTGTCTTGGTTGATCCGAACGACGAAGGCTTGGAACCCAAAGTTTTATTCATGATTGACCACAGCGTTCGTCAAGCCAGTGATGATAGCCATGTTTCCAGACGTTTACAGTTTGTCGAGCTTGATCAACAAGGCCAAGCGAGTAATGCTGGTTGGGCGCCGCACTTAGATTTACAACCTATCGACGATTTTGATCTGACCTTGGTTGCCGATATTCTTGCTTCATCTTGGTTAAACGATAACTTAGATAAGTTGGCCCTAACCCACGCCAGCCAACAATTAGTTCCTACGCATTATCAAGAAGTAAAAGTACGCAGAGAAGTACAAGCCGATAAAATCTTGGCCGCTGTTAATGAGCGCTTAGTGAAAGAAATTAACTATTGGGCAGATCGTTATATCAAACTGACCGAGGAGGTTGCCGCAGGTAAACAACCCCGCTTACAACCCGATAATGCCAAACGTAGGGTAGAAGAACTGACCGCACGCTTAGAGCAACGCAAAAAAGAACTAGGTGTAATGGCTAACGTAGTCTCCAGTCAACCCGTTGTGATTGGTGGTGCCTTGGTCATTCCACAAGGCTTGTTAGCGCAGCGTAAGGGTGAAGGCACTTTTACTATAGATGCCGCAGCACGCAAGCAGGTGGAGTTAATCGCGATGCAGGCCGTAATCAACCTCGAAAAATCTTTAGGCCATGACGTCAAAGACGTGTCAGCCGAAAAATGTGGTTGGGATATTACCTCACAACCACCCAAAATCAATGGCAAACTAGCTGTAGCACGCCATATTGAAGTCAAAGGACGGTCTTTAGGTCAAACCACTATTACCGTCAGTCGTAACGAGATTCTTTATGGTTTAAACCAAGCAGATCAATTTATTCTTGCCATTGTTTTAGTGGATGGCGCTAAGCATCAAGGCCCTTATTATTTAAAGAATCCCTTTAACCAAGAGCCTGATTTTGGCGTTGCCAGTGTTAATTATGATTTAAACGAATTATTGCTAAAAGCTATTCAAGTCCAAATTTAATAGGCGCCTTAATATTTATACTTATTTTTATTATTAATGCTCGCTAAAGTCGACATTTTTGACTTATATTGTCAAAACAAGCAAATTTATTGGTAGTAACAACCTATGTTGATTCAATTTAGCGTAAAAAATTGGCGGTC
>CAMDNJ010000145.1 GCA_945902915.1 Crenothrix polyspora
CTTACACTCGATTCTTGATTTTCTTCATCCAAGGTTATTTTATCATCCCATTCTTGATCGGTTAGCCAATCCTGAACTTTCTTTGCTAATTTCATAACTAGGTACTCCACCAATATTAAGATTAATGACTGATTCAAATCGAACTAGGGTTTAGTTGCGACGCTGATTTACAAGAGGACAGAGCTATTATCTACTACCTTTACGACAAATCCTGACTAATTGAATTTTATCTCATGTGAATTGCAACGTTTAAAAAACTATTTTTATTCACTCTTATGAAATTTAATAATTCAATAAGACATAATTTGTCGCAAGACTAATAGATAATTAGCATGATTTAAAAATAAATGATTTAGCCACCTGCTGTAAAACAGCTTCATAAATGACCAGCTAAACGGCGAAAACAGCGTCATTATTGATTAAGTAAAATCACTAATGTGTTGTTTTTAACAGTACATGAACGATTTAGGGTATAAACCCGCCAATCTGAGCTAAATGAACAGTGTTTAGCTATTATTTTTGTAAAATGAGTTAAAAAAATCACCTTTGGCCATTGTAGGTCTTATAACAAACCATCGTACAAAGGTCTCTATTTGTTATCAATTTAAACTTAAGGTAAATAACGGTTATGAGTGTTATTGCAATTGTAGGCAGTCGAGATTTCAACGACTATGAGGTCTTGAAGGCTGAAATGAATAAGTTTGATATAGAAAAGATTGTTTCGGGTGGTGCTAAAGGGGCTGATCTATTAGCCGAGCAATATGCGCGTGAACATAACATTCCTGTTGTTATTTATAAACCCGATTGGAAGCTGGGCCGTCATGCGGGTATTTTGCGTAATAAAGTTATTGTTGATCATTCCGATTCCGTTGTTGCATTTTGGAATGGCGTATCCTATGGAACGCTTTCTACTATTAAACATGCAAAGAAAACTGGTAAACCGGTCACTATCGTCAACATAAAAAATAATAGATTTGAAGAGTCTGTAAAAATACGTGCTGAGTATAGCGGTGTAGCAGATTACACTAAGGCATCAGAATTCTATTTAAATAGTACATTTCAAGAAGACTTCAAAAAATATTCATCCACACTAAGCACGCCTCTAGTTGAAAATTCACAAACGCCAAGCTATTGGTTTTATGAAAGTGTTATGGGTGAATATCTTGCTGCGCGCGTTAATTTAACGGTCGCAGAACAGCGTCAATTTGATTTACAAAATCCAAAAGAGCAAATGTTTACTACTTATCGCTTAGCTCGAAATGAACTAGTTTGGTTACAAGAACCCTTTATCGCAATTGATAACGTACTATTAAGCAAAAGTGTTTTTGCTTATTACCTTGCTGATGCATTGGAAAAAAATAAATTAGCAATAAACGAAGTTTATTTTAAAAGAGCGGTAGCAAAACTCATATTACGTAAATATGTAGAAGGCATCATATTAAAAAACGAGTGGTACATAGGACATAGCATAAATCATACACTTGCTTACACCATTGCTTATGTATCTTATTTAGTCAGTAAGACGGGTAAATCATTAGATTTTGATCAAATATGGAATAGCCAATCTGCCCCAAATGAATTGGAGGAGATTATTAATATTACTGCTAGAGAAATTCAACAATTTCTACTTTTGCCTAAAAAAGGATATTTCACTAGAGGTGCATGGCAAAAGCATGAAGAATGTTGGAATCAAATAAAAGCATTACCCCTTGATATAAAAATACCAGATAGTTTGCTTGTTGAGCAAAGTGCATACTTCTGATGGGCATATTGGGCGTCAATTTAACAGCGTGTCGTTACTTGATGGTTAAAGCCATGTGCTTGATTAAACTAAAGTCTCGTTGTCGCTCTAAGTTTTCTAGAGTACCTTTTTGTGACGATTTGACTTCATAGCCATTATTTACAAGTATAAGTTTTTAAAATACTGTATTTGATTAATTAGGTAGTAACTAGTCCCAAGCCTTAGTTTTTTCAATAAGTCATAATTTGTCGTATGAAGATGTTAAAGTTTTGATCTGTGTTATTTTCAACGACTATTTTAGGTATACAAATGATTATTTCTCATCCGCTTCATGAACGACATGATTTATTACGCGGCGGTCTTTATGGTTTATTGTTAGGTGATGCTGTGGGGCGTCCGTATGAGTTCAAATCGGTTGATCAACTACCTCCTTTTGAACAAATTGATATGGTGCCGCCCAGTGGTTTTAATGCTACTTATTCCACAGTCCCTATCGGCACTTGGACCGATGATGGTGCTCAAGCCTTGGCACTGCTAGATAGTTTATGTCAGCATCAGGGCTTAAATATAGATGATTTTGGTTATAAACTTTGTGAATGGTTGGAAAGCGGTGCTTATACTCCTGATGGCCAAGTCTTTGATTGCGGAATACAAACTAGGGTTGCATTAAAACGCATACAAAAAGGCATCGCGGTAGAGGAGGCTGCTGAACACGATGAATATGCCAATGGTAATGGTGCGTTAATGAGAGTTTTGCCCTTAGCCTTATGGCATCAAGGTGACGATGCCGAATTGGTGCGCTTAGCTATACGCCAAGGCTTACCCACACATGGTCATCCTCGCAGTGGTTTTGTGTGTGCATTGTATTGTTTGATGGCAAGGCGTTTAATAGAAGAGCGTCGTTATTATTCTCCTGACGCATTAGCTGAAGAACTAAGAACTTATCTTGATAGTATTGAGAGTCGCGAACTTGATAATATTTTAAATGCCCCTCAAAGACATCATCCACAAGGTACAGGTTATGTGGTCGATACCTTATGGAGCGCTCACTTTGCTTTGGATTCTGATAGCTTTGAAGAAGTCATCCGCAAGGCCATTGCCTTGGGGAATGATACTGATACCACTGCCTGTGTTGCTGGTGGATTGGCAGGCTTGATTTTCGGTTATGAAGGTTTACCCAAAAATTGGCTGATTCATTTAAAAGGTCAGGACTTAGTTGAGCGACTCATAGTACCTTTACTTAATCGATGAATCCCTTTTGTGTGCTAGTTACCGGACGTTAAAATATGACATCATCTAAATTTGAGCCATCTAACATAGAGTCTTCTAAGGCTAACCAGCAGGCTAAAGACGCTCAACCAGCCAAAACCAGTGACAGTCACCCACTGCAGATTGCATCACTGCCGCTTAATAGCATCGAACAGGGACTTCATGGCACTATTGGTTTAACCTTTTGCCCAGGAAAGCAGCACCGTAGCTATCTTTCAGGCAGATGGTTGCGTGATTTGGATACAGACCTTAAAGTCATTCAATATTGGGGTGCCACGGCATGGCTGAACTTAATGGAAGATCAAGATTTAATCGCAGTTAATCTTGATCCCACTGTTTTTAAAGCCAGCGTACTTTCAGCTAACATCGACTATTATCATTTGCCTATTGTTGATGGCAGTATACCCAACCAGCAAACAACAGAGGATTGGGAACGGCTTAGTCCAATACTACGATATCACTTGCAACAAGGAGGTAACTTGCTGATTCATTGTCGTGGTGGTTTGGGTCGAACAGGGATGATAGCTGCACGGTTACTGGTTGAGTTAGGTTGCCCTCCAGATATTGCGATAACTACGATTAGGAAACTTAGGCCGGGTTCAATTGAGAATGATCAGCAAGAACAATGGGTAGAATACGATCTTTAAGGTCATCTACCTAAATCAAAGTAAGCAGGAATAGTTAAGATGGTTTTCCAAAAAACCGGTTGCAGAACGCTAACTTTAAAAGCGTAATTTTTAGCCTAAAGGCCGGAAGCAAAAATTTACATCGCATTTCATATGCTTGCATTATATGCTTACTCGATAAAAGTGCGGTCAGATCTAATACTCTAGCCTAAAATTTTAACTTTAAACAATGACAGGAAAAATGCCAGACACTACCTATAAAAAAGCTCAGCGACTAATCAGTGCAGTAGAAAAGGTAAGCGGATTACCTGTTCGCGTCTCATGGGACGATAAATTAAAAGCTTTCACTACCTTTTGACCCGTCTAAAGTTAGTAGCCCAATTTGGCCACCAATTTTAGACGAAATATATTTACCAGTTTTCTTCTGCAGATGTATTGGCTCATATTAGGGTGCTTGTGATAATAGTTTTAAGGTGCGATACTTAATTGTAAGAACGCAAGGCCATTTTAACTACAGAGGATTCGATTATGGCAACTGTTCAACCCTATCAAATTCAAGCTACTAATCAAGAAGTGGTTATCACTTTAAATAGGTCTTTAATAGAGCCAGAAAAACTTGAGCAGTTTTTAGATTTTTTAATGCTTAAATCGATTCAACAAAAAAGCCAGCTCTTAGAAGAATCTACTGAACAATTAGTTAGCGAAATAGATGCCGCTATTTGGGATAAACAAAAACACTTGTTTGAATAATGAGTGCATTACCCGCTCCTATTATTGTTAACACCAACATAATATTTTCAGCACTACTAAAAAATCGTACTAAATTTGCAGAGGTCTTATTGGCTGAAAATCATAAGTTTTTTATCTGTGAAATGGTTTTAGTGGAATTGTTTAAATACAAAGAAAAAATAGTTCGATTAAGTGGATTATCAGAAGATGAGTTAATACAGCTTTTTCAAGTTTTTTTAAAAACAATGCACCTCTATAAAGAAGAGTTAATTAGCATTGAGAATCGTCAATTAGCTTATCAACTGTGTTATGACATCGATAAAAATGATACTGCCCATGTGGCATTAACACTTGAACTCGATGGCTTATTATGGGCAGGTGATAAAGTACTTAAAGAGGGATTATTAAAGAAAGGTTTCAAGCAATTTTTTGAGCATTAAATACCTAAGGAATGAGCGCGAAATAATGTAGTCAAGTAACATCCAGTTCCCCCCTTTGAAAGGGGGGGATTTTTAAAATCATAGTTGCTGAAGTTATTTCGTGCTCGTTCCTAAACAGAAATTTAGCCTTAGCTATCCCGAATGCTTTGGATTAAACGCTGGGGTTTAATGCGTAATGCAGAGCCAGAAAACGTCATGGAACAGCTGTAGGCCGAAATAAGGCTTTTCGAGCGTAAGCGAGTTGAGCGTTTCCGGCATACACACCGCTCCTGTGCCGGAAACGCCAGCACGCGCTACGCTTGGGCGGTCTTATTCCGGCCTACAGTTGCTGCTGTCCAGCGACTATTGCTTAGAAACACCGTAGGGACAGATTGCGACCTGTCCCGTGTGCCTAATAATAGTTATGGTTCCCACGCTTGATGCTGTCCTGTCTTAAGCTAGTAGCCAAATTAGCGAAGCAACAGACCGAAGGCGAGAAGATGTTGCAAATTTTGGAAGTTCACGGATTGTTAGGTTGTATGGAAGGTGACGGTAAGTTATTAGAAAATTATAAGCTGACTAATGTATTTGATCTAAAACAGGGCGCTAATCCAGCACGAGTAATGGCGGAAGTTATCCCTAATCACCGTTTGTAACGACAACAGGAGTATAGTGATGCCGGAAATATGCCGATTCTATGGAATCATCATTCGTATGTATCTGATTGACAATGAGCATCCACCACAACATATACACATTAAATACGGTGATTATGAGGCGGTGATGGAATTAACTAATCTCAATGTTATTGACGGCATACTACCTAGAAAATGCCGACAATTAGTTCGGGAATGGGCAGAAATACACCAAGAAGAATTGATTGAGATGTGGAATACCCAAAACTTTCATAAATTAGCACCATTGGAGTAACTCATGAAATTAGTTAAGTTTAGGCATCTAAAAAACTATGTTTTTATTTTAACGTTTGAAAATGGAGTGGCCAAAGAAACCGATTTAAAAAATT
>CAMDNJ010000146.1 GCA_945902915.1 Crenothrix polyspora
GATTTCTTAACGGATGGTGTTGTCGAAAACCGTATCACTCGATTATTGCATAGCCTTAAAAACATACTAAAAACCGCTCAACAAGGTCGCTTATTACGCGATGGCATGACTGTTGTTTTGGTAGGCAAGCCTAATGCAGGTAAATCCAGTCTTCTTAATGCGCTGGCTGGACATGAAGCAGCAATCGTCACCGAAATAGCAGGAACGACTAGAGATGTGCTTAGAGAGCATATTCAGCTAGATGGAATGCCTTTACATATTATTGATACCGCCGGTTTAAGAGATAGCGATAATTTAATAGAAAAAGAAGGCATGCGCCGTGCTCACGAAGAAATCTTAAAAGCCGATAAAATAGTATTACTTATTGATGCACGAGAGCTAGGAGCAGAAGAGATATTAAATAGCCTTCCTAAAGATATAGATATCATCAAGGTCTACAACAAAATAGATTTATTGGGCATAGAACCTAAGCTAATAGCAGCAGAAAATGGCTACCAGTGTTACCTGTCTATTAAGACGGGACAGGGCATGGATTTGTTAAAACAGCATCTAAAAGAATCTGTGGGCTTTAATGACAATACCAACGATGTTTTTATTGCTAGAAGACGTCATATTGTAGCTATCACAACAAGCCTTCAATTTGTAGAAAGTGCTTTGGAGCAACTGCAGCTTAATCAAGCAGGTGAGTTGGTGGCTGAAGATTTAAGGCAGGCTCAAATGAGCCTTGGAGAAATTACTGGAACAGTTTCTTCGGATGATCTTCTTGGAAAAATATTCTCTAGTTTTTGCATAGGAAAGTAACTAGGTAAAACAACCGAAAACAACAACTAAACAAAACCAACTAAATAAGGGCTTGTAGCGATACAGGCCCTTTTTTATTCTCATGCCTAACGGGGTTAAGGTGGTCAGACATTAATAAAATGGATTGGTCAGAGATCAGTGAGTTTAATGGCGTTCATCGAATCACCTTTAATCAGAAGAAAACCACCAAGCTACAATATTTAGACATACCTCCCCAAGCTTACAGCTTAATCAATAGCTTTGAAAAAAGGGGCGAGTGTTCCAGAGCCTTAGGTATTCAGCTTATATGAATATCGAATTGTTACGTTGGGCAATGGCGGCAGGCATAAGTAAGCACGTCACCTTTCATTCGGGGCGGCATACAGAGGCAAAAACCACGCAGATTTACGCTGATATTATCGACAGCGATAGAAAAGACGCTATGCACAAAATACCTGATATTGGGTTATAGTTATCACCTTACCAACTAAGAGGCCATGCACCATGACCACATTACAAATAAGTGACCAAGCCGCAAATATTCTAAGCAATATGGCGCAACAAGAGCGCCTAAGCAGCAGCGAATTAATAGAGCGATTGATAAAAAAACACAGCCAAGAACTGACAAAGCAACCTGAGTTATTAGCTGACTTTGCTCGAATATTAGCAGATTCGCCCTCATTTTCAGGAGACCCGTTAGAGACTCAAAAGGCTATACGTGATGATAATTTATGTATTGAAAATGCGAGACAGCAGGAATTAACGGCGTTTTTTGCAAGATATAAAAGAGACCTCTCAGGGTTTAAATTTAATCGAGAAGAAGCTAATGAGCGGTGAGTTCATTGACACCAATATTGTCATTTATAGCCTTAGCGATAACGAACAAAAACAATATAAAGCCTTGGCATTATTAGCCGATTATCCGGTGATGTCAGCACAGGTTTTAAGTGAAACCGCTAATGTAATGCGGCGTAAATTAGGTTTCGATATTCCCTCTATTCGCGCTGTTATCAATCGCATTAGTCAGGAATGTAAGTCAATAGAGCCTATAAGCCTAGCCACGCTTAATGGAGCATTGGCTATTGCTGAGCGTTACAACTTTTCACATTATGACAGCCTAATTGTTGCCGCTGCATTACAGGCCGATTGCACAATACTTTATTCAGAGGATATGCAAAACGGGCTACTTATCGAAAGACGAATGACAATAATCAATCCATTTGTAAATTAATAAAAGCAAGTAGCCTCGATGAAACGCAGTGTAATCGAGGAAGACTGAGTGCTGTAAAACCTCGATTCCGTTTTCCAGAACTTTTAGATGCTTCGATAACTTCTAAACGTAAGTGACGGGGTTATAAACCCCGTCAGGCTTTGGGATGTAGGCCATCAGCTTCTATTAAATCTTTATGTAGCGCAACATCTTCGAGTAAAAAAGGCACTAATGTTATATTTAGCTACTGAACTAGTTGTGGATAAACATGATAAAACAGATCAACATAGCGTTTGCCGTAGTTTGGAGCAATCTTCATGCTGAGTAATAAAACCGTGGCGCCAATATTCTGAGAGCGGTGGGTTATTTTCGCAAGATTACTTTTTAAGTCGACGGGTGACAAGCCGCGTAGGCTGTCATTTGCGCCTAATTGTAACAAAACAATAGTAGGTTTTTAAGTGTTTAATATATCGTCAATTCTAGCTAAACCACCTGCACTAGTTTCACCGCTGATGCTGGCAATATAGACAGTGTAACGACTATGATCATTGAGTAACTTTTCTTGTAGTAAGGATACCCAGCCTTGTTCCATTGGCATACCATAGCTGGCACTGATACTGTCACCTAAAACTACAATGACCGGCTCTGCCATGATAGCAATGAAATAACCATAAAAATTAACAAGTTAAACATCATGCAAACTCAAATTAATCAAGTAACAAACAGCGTTATAGTAACAGAAAGACTAGGTAAGTCAGTGTTAACTTCTGAAGGATTGTTGCATATCTTGTCATCGATAGATTTGATAATCAAATCTGGTGAAAGTATTGCTATCGTTGGCGAGTCAGGTTCGGGTAAATCTACCTTAATAAGTCTACTGGCGGGCTTAGATACGCCCAGTTCTGGATCTATTTATCTAAATGATAAATCCATGACTACAATGGATGAAGATGGAAGAGCCTCGTTGCGTAATGAGTTAATTGGTTTTGTATTTCAGTCCTTTCAATTGTTGCCCGGATTGACCGCATTAGAGAACGTTATGCTGCCTTTAGAATTAAGAGGCGATAAGACAGCAAAAGCTGCTGCAACAGCATTACTGCATCGAGTTGGTTTAGCGCAGCGCTTGTTACATACGCCCAAGCAATTATCGGGCGGCGAACAGCAACGGGTGGCTCTGGCCAGAGCCTTTGTGACTCGTCCCGCTATTTTGTTTGCCGATGAGCCTACTGGTAACTTAGATAGTAAAACCGGTGCGACCATTATTGAGCTATTGTTTGAACTGAATCAGGAAAATAAAACCACTTTAATTTTAGTCACTCATGACCACGCTCTAGCGGCTAGATGTCAACGTACCCTTCAACTAGATGCAGGTTATTTGGTATGAGTCGTTTTAATTTAGCCTTACGTTTACTTTGGCGAGATAGTCGCTCTGGTGAATTGACGCTATTGATTTTGGCATTAATAATCGCCGTCAGTAGTTCTACAGCGATAGCTTTATTTTCAGATCGCATGCAGCGTACTATGAATCATCAAGCCGCTGAATTATTAGGGGCTGATTTAGTGATCGCTAGCCCGGAAGTTATAGCGCCTGAATGGTTAGAGCAAGCCAAGTCGCTAAATTTAACGACGGCACGTACCGCCGAATTTCCTAGTGTTTTGATTGAACATGATGAATTGTTACTGACGAGTGTTAAGGCGGTTAGCGACACTTATCCTTTGCGTGGTTTTTTAAAAACTAGCGATGGGGAGGTGAGCGCTGAAACGATAGTTCATCATGGTCCAGATCTAGGTACTGCTTGGTTAGAAAAGCGACTGTTGTCAGCACTTAAACTAAAGTTGGGGGATACCTTAACCGTAGGTGAAAAGCCCTTGTTAGTGACTAAAGTCATTACTTACGAGCCCGACAAGAAAGGTGACTTTTATAGCTTTTCACCACGAGTCATGATCAATGACCTAGATTTGCTCGCAACTGGCGTTATACAGCCGGGCAGTCAAGTGCATTATTATTTTCAGTTTGTTGGTGATGCTAATGCTTTAGTGGCGTTTAAAAATTGGCTTAAGCCGCAATTGAATGCTTCGCAGCGCTTAATGGATAGTCATGATAATCGTCCCGAACTCAGTTCGGCACTTAATCGTGCCGAACGATATCTAGGTTTATCCAGTATTCTGGTTATTTTGATTGCCGGTGTTGCGATTGGTATGGCAACCACGCGCTACACTGAACGACACTTTAATGCGACCGCCTTATTACGTTGCTTAGGTCTAAAGCAACGAGAAATCCTCTGGTTATACAGTAGTCAGTTTATAGTGTTAGGTTTAATCGCTAGCGCCATGGGTAGTGCTTTAGGCTATTGTGCTCAAGTCGGCTTGTTTTATATCTTACGAGAGCTATTGCCGCAGCCTATCGCGTCACTTAGCTTAGATTCGCTATATTTTGGTTTTATCATCGGCATGGTAGTGTTATTAGGCTTTGCTTTGCCACCGTTGTTAAGACTTAAACACGTTTCAGCATTGCGAGTGTTGCGTCGCGAACTTGAGCCTCCGCAGCCTGCTGTTTGGTTGGTTTATGGCTTAGTTATCAGTATTATCAGTCTATTAATCTGGAAATATACTCACGATCTAAAAATGACGGCTAGTGTTTTAGGCGTAGGTCTCATTGTCTTATTGGTGTTGGGTTTGCTGATTATGGGCTTATTGAAGTTAATGTATAAACGCCTAGATGGCATGTCTTTATTATGGCGACTAGGACTGCAAGGGCTGTTAAGAAATAATCGCGCCAGTATCAGCCAAATTTTAGCGTTCAGCATTACCTTGGTGGCTATGTTACTTAGCTTTAATGTACGCAACGACATTATTAATGACTGGCAGCAACAATTACCTAAAGATGCGCCCAATCATTTCGCCTTAAATATTTTCCCGACTCAAGTGCAAGACTTCAAAGCAGAGCTCAAACTGCAGCACATTACCGGCAGTGAGTTTTATCCAGTAGTGAGAGGTCGCTTGATTGCCATCAATGACCAGGCGGTGCAAAAAAGAGCCAGTAAAGATAGTCAGGGTGACAATGCTCTCCATAGAGATTTAAGCCTGACTTGGGCAGCCGATCTTCCTAATGAAAACAAATTGCAAGCAGGCGCATGGTGGCTTGATGCACAGCCGGGGCAAGTCTCAGTTGAACAAAAGTTAGCCCAGAGTTTAGCCATAAAAGTCGGTGATAACTTAACCTTTACCGTCGGTAGTCAGCAATTTAACGCTACAGTGGCTAATATTCGTAGCTTGCGCTGGGATACCATGAAGCCTAACTTTTATATGGTTTTTTCACCCGGAACCTTGGAGGCTTATCCCAGTACCTTTATCACCAGCTTTTATTTAGCAGAAAGCCAGAAAGAGCTATTAAATGCCTTGGTAAAAAAATATCCCAGCACGACCATCTTAGAAGTTGATTTAATCTTGCAGCAATTTAAAACTTTGTTAACGCAATTAACACAGGCGATTAATTTCTTGCTGTACTTCGCTTTAATGGCGGGCTTTATCGTGTTATTAGCTGCTGTCTATGCAACGCTGGATCAACGTATTTATGAAGGCGCACTGATGCGCACTTTAGGTGCCAGTCGTCGCTTATTAAGAACCGCACAATTGATTGAATTTAGTGCGCTAGGCTTGATTTCTGGTGTAATGGCTATGGTGATGAGCGAACTTATGCTCTTAGCTTTATATACGCAAGTGCTGCATATTAGCTATCGCCCAAGTTTTTATTTGTGGCTTTTGGTGCCAGTGACTAATGCGGTCTTGATCAGTGTCGTTG
>CAMDNJ010000147.1 GCA_945902915.1 Crenothrix polyspora
CCTTGAATATTAACGCCGCTCATTCGGGTTTGAGCGGAAAAATGTACAAAGGTCGCTCCCAAAGCATTGACATCGCGTTTGCGTATGCCATATTTTTGTTTTGCCAAAACCACCACACTGCGACCTTCGGGCGTTTCGTCAGTCAATGACGCCAGTTGCGCGGCATCGGCTAGTTCTTTATCTGTTACGCCATTAACGGCTATAAAAGCAGAGGCTTGTCGGTTGCCCAAGGTGATGGTGCCGGTTTTATCCAAGAGTAAAACATCAATATCACCTGCGGCCTCAACAGCTCGACCAGAGGTAGCAATGACGTTTTTCTGCATCATCCTGCCTATGCCGGCAACGCCGATGGCAGACAATAATCCGCCGATAGTCGTTGGTATTAAACAGACGAGTAAGGCCACCAGCACTGTAAGGGTGATCGGCTGTCCAGAACCTGAGATTTCCACCGCATATAAAGAAAACGGTAATAAAGTCACAGTCGCCATCAAAAATACCAGCGTCAATGCGACCAGCAAGATGGTCAGGGCAATTTCATTAGGAGTTTTTTGCCGTTTGGCGCTTTCCACCATGGCAATCATTCTATCTAAGAAGGCTTCGCCTGCATTGGCGGTGATACGCACCACCAGCCAATCCGACAACACCCGTGTGCCACCGGTCACCGAGCTGAAATCGCCACCCGATTCTCGAATCACTGGTGCGCTTTCACCGGTGATAGCGCTTTCGTCGACCGAAGCCACGCCGTCTATGACTTCACCGTCACCGGGCACAAAATCACCGGCTTCTATTAATACCACATCACCACGCCGTAACGTAGAGCCTGATATTTTAGAGTAGTTCGCACCATAATACGGTTCATCGAGTTTCTTTGCGGCAATATCACGCTTTGCGCTGCGTAAAAAAGCAGCTTGTGCCTTACTGCGGCCTTCAGCGACGGCTTCTGCAAAGTTAGCGAATAAGACAGTGATCCATAACCATAAGCTGACGGTTAAAATGAACGGCGCAGGATCTTTTCCTTGCCCGTTAAGCGCCAAAACCCAAAGCAGGGTAGTCAGCATACTGCCGATATAAACGACAAACATCACCGGATTTTTCCATTGTTGCTGCGGTGTCAGTTTACCGAAGGCATCCAGCAAGGCGGCACCTAGGATTTGGCTATCAAATAGCGATAATGAAACAGACTTGTTACTCATGTTAGTTCCTTAGCGGTTTTATGTTCATAACTTTCTGGCAAGGTAATAGGGTGTTTTTTAATAGGCTTGTTGTTATCGTTCCCACGCAGAGCAGATAAGGGGAAAACAGCAAATATCTGGAGTGCTGAGCTTCAGCTCAGCGTTTTAAAACAGCTAAAGCAGTTTTACTCCAAGCAACTAACTACTTAGGTAACTCGCATAAAATAAAATACCCCTATAGGATGCGCTTCACTATCGTTCAGCACATCCTATAAAAATGGGGGGTATATTATTGCGTCTTACCTTAACTGTGGGCAGTGACACAGAGTACTCATCGTTATACACAATTTTTGCAACGCTACCCTTGTCCAACGGCAGCTGTTTTACTCCAAACTCACAGAATACTTGTGTATAACAAGAGCGCAGAGTGTGGGAACGATGAAACACAACAAAACTAATTATTTAATGCCTAACATCTGTAGATGTTCGACTACAGGCCCCAAGGCTAGGGCAGGGACAAATGTCAACGCACCGACCAAAAGCACTATGCCTATTAATAACGCTATAAACAACGGGGTATGTGTAGGCAAAGTGCCGGGGCCTACCGGTACGATTTTCTTTGCCGCTAAGGAGCCTGCGATAGCCAGTACCGGCACCGCCAGCCAATAGCGGGAAAACAGCATTGCCAATCCTAACAGGCTGTTATAGAACGGCGTATTCGCCGACAGCCCACCAAAGGCACTGCCGTTATTGTTGCCAGCCGATGAAAACGCATACAACACCTCACTGAAACCATGCGCTCCCGGATTAAAGACGGAGGCTTTGCCTGCGGCTATCATGACGGCAAGCGCGGTTCCACCTAAAACTATCAATGGCGGAATCAAAATAACGATGGCGGCCATTTTCATTTCGTAGACTTCAATCTTTTTACCCAAATATTCAGGTGTACGACCTATCATTAAACCGGACACAAATACCGCGACGATTGCAAACATGATCATACCGTATAGTCCTGAGCCGACACCGCCAAAGACAACTTCGCCTAGTTGCATCAGCCACATACTCACCATGCCGCCGATAGGTGTAAAAGAATCATGCATGGCATTGACCGAACCGTTGGAAGCGGCTGTGGTAGCGACTGACCAAAGCGCGGAGTTGGTAATGCCAAAGCGCGTCTCTTTACCTTCCATGTTGCCGCCAGACTGGCTGTCGTTTGAGGACTGATCAACACTTAACGCAGCCAAGGCAGGATTGCCGCTTTGTTCTGCTGGTACGCTTACAAAAATCAGCGCAACAAATATGAGTGTCATTGCCGTCAGTATCGCCCAACCTTGCCGAGTGTCGCCCACCAGCATACCAAAGGTGTAGCAGAGTGCGGCGGGGATAAGTAAAATCGCCAGCATTTCCAGAAAGTTACTTAAAGGTGTGGGGTTTTCTAAGGGATGAGCTGAATTGACATTAAAAAAACCGCCACCATTAGTGCCGAGTTGTTTAATCGCGACTTGAGATGCGGCAGGGCCTATCGCCACAACTTGGTCTTTTACAACGACTGACTCCATAACTGGCTTGCCTGCGGCATCTTGCATCGCTATACCATCGGCGCCCAGTTTAGCTTGTTCATAACTAAGCGCTTCAAGCAGCGGCACGGTTTGATAAGGACTGAAAGTCTGCACGACGCCTTGACCCACTAGCGCCAATGCCAAAATTAAAGACAGTGGTATCAAGATATATAAGGTACTGCGAGTGAGATCCACCCAGAAATTACCGATCATATCGGCTTTACGCCGGGCAAAGCCACGGCTCAAGGCGACTAGTGTTGCCATGCCGGTTGCCGCAGAAAGAAAATTCTGTACAGTCAAGCCTAACATCTGGGTTAGATAACTTAGTGTGGTTTCGCCGCCATAGCCCTGCCAGTTAGTATTGGTAGCAAAACTGACGGCGGTGTTGAAGGCCGAATCTGGACTAACGTTTGGCAGGTTCTGTGGATTAAAAGGCAGACTAGCTTGCCAGCTCTGCAATGCAAACACCGCGAGAGTTCCCAGCAGGTTAAAAACCAACATAGCAATAGCGTAATCCGTCCAAGGCATTTCTTGCTTAGGATTGATGCCGCTTAAGCGATAAAGCATAGCTTCAGCCGGTGCTAATAAGCGGTTTAAGCCCACCGACTCATCTTCATAGACTTTGGCCATATACCAGCCTAGCGGTTTAGCTAATAACAGCAAGGTGACGACATAACAGATAATTTGAAAATAACTGTTACTAGTCATCAGAATCTCTCCGGATAAAATAACGCAGCAATTAGATAAATGAAAATAGCCAACGCAAGGCCGCTACTTAACCAATAAACCCAATTCATAACTGCCCCCTTAATTTTTCAAAAACATAAACGAGAGCGACAGTGATGGCAAAAAAACCTAATATGAGTAATAGATAATAAACGTTCATAACAGACTCTTATTAAAATAAAAATAGATGAGTGAGGGTGAATCAAGGCTAATTAAATTGAAAAACTGATTCTACTCGTTAATTTATAAAAAACCATATAAATTATGGAGAATAACAGGCATTGCCGCAGGCAACACAAAAGCATTGAAAATTAGCTTAAAGCTGTTAAAGTCAACTGTCGTGGTAAGATGTTCTAGCCGATTAAGAGCTGGCTTTTTAATTTAATGAATGAGAGTAGTGATGTCTGATTATAAAAAATACGCGTGTGATGTATGTGGTCATATTTATGATGAAGCTGAAGGTGATGTAGATAGCGGTATTGCTCCGGGCACTTTATGGGCCGATATCCCCGAAGATTGGACTTGCCCTGAATGTGGCGTAGACAAAGATGATTTTAGTTTATTAGATTAAATCGTTATTTTTTAATAACTGATGTTACGCAGTCGCAACGATTTATAAAAAACACATAATGAGGTCGCTATCGCGACGATGTGTTAATCGGGTTATCGCACCCGAGGGCGAGATACTTTCTTTTGCGCAGCCTTTAGAAAGTATCCAAAGAAAAGGCGGCTCGATTGCAGCTAGCTCCAGCGCTCCTCGGTTTTGTCGGGGGTCGGTAGAGAGGGCGTCCTGCCCTCCTACCGATGCGCGGCATTCATGCCGCGCCCCTTCGGGCTAATCCCGACAAAACCTGCGGTGCTCGGCGCGGCAAACGAGACTAAAACCACGTTACTGCGTAACATCAGTTAATAATGTGGATGTACTCTATCGCGTAGGTTGACTTCATGCGGTTTCAACCTACGTTTTATGCCACATTACCAATGCAAGGCTCTTAAGCGAGAAAACTTTTTCCTTTGATGTTCCTGCATACGTATCATAACGTCTACCAGGGCGACTATGGCATCAAGTATGTAAGGGCCTTTATTGAGCATGACACATTCAGCCCTGACTGCCATAGCCGCATCGGTAAATTCAGCTCTAGAACGACT
This sequence comes from Crenothrix polyspora, assembly GCA_945902915.1. Taxonomy (GTDB): domain Bacteria; phylum Pseudomonadota; class Gammaproteobacteria; order Methylococcales; family Methylomonadaceae; genus Methylobacter_C. The sequence goes on from CAMDNJ010000147.1 coordinate 4,607, forward strand.
GCCTTGTTTGGCTATAGATTCAAGTACTTGGGTTGCCCAGATGACAGGTACATGAGCCGCTTCACATAACCACAGCAGTTCTTCTTGAATTTCAGCCAGTCTGGCGCTACCCAATTCTACGGCTAAATCACCTCTGGCAATCATGATGCCAAGTTTATGTTTATCGATAGTCCCTAGGATTATATCGGGAAGATTTTTAACGGCGCGATTGGTTTCTATTTTAGCGATGATAGGCAGATCTGATTTATTGCGTTTTGTAAGTTCTGTCATTAATTGCTCAATATCCGCCAGCGTTTCTACAAAGGAAAAGCCGATTAAATCGGCATGGTTACAAATAAAATCCAGATCGCTTAAATCTTTCTCGGTGAGTGGCGGTAAATTCAACTCAGCTTCTGGGAAATTAATACCTTTGTCACTTCTTATATGTACGCCTCCTGCTTTTGCTTCTGTTATGCGTAACAATGCACCTAGTTCGGTGTTAGCTTCGACGATAGCTCCCACTTTGCCGTCATCAATCCATACCGGCTGCCCTATAACGAGTTTATCTAAAGCCGAAGACAGCGTACAACCTATTTGTGCCGGGTGCATCAATATTTCATCCTGATACTCAGCAGGTTTACCGTCGATATCGCCCCGCGTTAACATCAGAACGCTATTTTTTTGTACCTGAATATCCAAGGGTTCTCCAGAAAACTGGCCTAAAGTAAAGGTAGCTACTGCTTTATGTTTTGCTTTTTTTTGATGGTTAATTAACTTTAAGCTACAACCCGAAGCAAGGTAAGCCGATTTATCAGAACTCACCAACCAATCTGTGTCGGAAAGCGCTTTTTCTACTTTTAAACTACGCTGTTTGTGTTGCTGGTCAACAAACGCCAAAGACTCGCCCGGCTTAAGTTTCTTATGTAGTGCTTTGGTGATGGATACTCTAAATAGCGAATTATCTACAGGGCAGGTCTCATAGTTGGTCGTTAAAATAAGATAAGCTGGGGCTACGACCTTACCTGTACGATCTTTTTGGACACGAAGGTGATGTATAGCAGGTCCTAGAGCAATGTTACTAGTACGTATTTTATGTCCAGCAAGATCCATAAGAATACGGCAAGATCGACTGAGTTCTGTTTCTGCACGACGGATATTGTTGATCATGTCCTGCCAGATAGTGGGATCATCATGTGCACAATT
>CAMDNJ010000148.1 GCA_945902915.1 Crenothrix polyspora
GATCCAGGGTGTGACTAATCACACCTTCAGTCGAGTTTTCAACCGGAACTACCCCAAATTGACAATACTCAGACTCGACCGCATTAAATATTTCGTTAATAGTAGCTACTGGTATTGCTTTAACCGCATGACCAAAGTGCTTAAAAACAGCTTGCTGAGTAAAAGTCCCTTCAGGCCCCAAAAACGCCACATCCATGGGCTTTTCTAGAGCCAAACAAGCCGACATCAATTCTCTAAAAAAGCCTGCCGCCGTCACAGCAGAGAGCGGACCTTCATTTAACTCCATAATGCGCCTTAAAACTAAGGACTCACGATCTGGGCGATAAAAAGTACCTTGTTCGCCTTGAGCTATTTTGGTTTTGGCAACCTCTATGGCACAAGACGCTCGCTGATTAATCAGCTGCAAAATCTTTTCATCGATTGCATCGATTTTGTCTCTTAATTCAGAAAGTGGGATCACTGAGGTCATGGCGTGGGTCTATATTGATAGGTTGCAATTAATGAGTGCGTTCAAATTCAGCCATAAAATCTATCAAAGCCTTTACACCTGCTTCTGACATGGCATTGTAAATACTTGCCCGCATACCGCCTACTGAACGATGGCCTTTTAATTCAAACAAACCTTGTGCTTCGGCTGCCAGTAAAAAGGGTTTATCCAAACTCTCATCAGACAGAATAAACGGCACGTTCATACGTGAACGCACTGCTACATCAACTGGATTTGAATACAATGCCGATTGATCAATTGCTTGATAAAGCTTAGTCGACTTAGCAATATTATACTCTTCAATCGCTGCAACACCCCCTTGAGCCTTTAACCACTTCAGCACTAAGCCAACCAAATACCAATTATAGGTTGCCGGTGTATTCAACATAGACTGATTCTTAGCCTGTTCCGCATAGTTAAATATTGAAGGCACTGTTTTACCAGCATGACCAATCAAGTCATCTCTGACGATCACCACTGTTACACCAGCAGGCCCCATGTTCTTTTGAGTTCCGGCATAAATCAATCCATACTGACTGACATCGATATGACGCGATAAAATATTCGACGACATATCCGAAACCAAGGTCAAACCCTTAGCATCAGGAATGTTTTGAAACTCCACACCATGTATTGTTTCATTAGATGTGTAATGTAAATAAGCTGCCTGCTCATCCAGTTCCCAAGTTGCTGCATCAGGAATGCTGGTGAATTTAGTCTCTTCAGCACTAGCACTGACCAACACATCACAATAACTTTGCGCGTCTTTAACCGCTTTTTCAGACCAAGCACCGGTTTTAATATAACAAGCTTTGGTTTTACCGTTTAAAAGATTTTGCGGTATAAAAGAAAACTGTGCAGATGCGCCGCCTTGCAAAAACAACACCTTATAATTATCCGGTATTGCCATCAAGCTGCGTAAATCACTTTCTAGCTCTTCAGCAATCATAGAGAAATGTTTACCTCTATGACTCATTTCCATCACTGACATACCGCTACCGCGCCATTCCAACATTTCTTGTTGCGCTTGCAATAACACTGATTCTGGGAATGCAGATGGACCGGCACTAAAATTAAATACTCTGGACATAATTTTCTCGTCGTTAAATTTTAAAATGAAATCTTTAGTTATGTAGCAAGATAGGCCACGTATTTTCGCCGGTCATTATAACCGTTGAGCGCTCACAAATACCGAAAAGCAACACAATCAATTTTATGCAACAGGCCCAAACAGCGCCAAGCATTTGTATAGCTTGGGTTACGCTATCGCCAACCCAACCACCATTAAAATTTCAATCTTCATCCTGTTCTATTTCATCTTCTGCACTAGAGGGCAAATCAGCCTCATCAATAAGCACTTCATCAGTGTCTAATGCGGCATCAAAATCGCTATCTTCTTCGTCGTCATCGATACCGGCCAAACCTTCAATTCGATCAACGCCGATGACTTTTTCATTTTTACCTAAACGAATAATAGTGACGCCTTGCGTATTACGTCCGACCACCGAAATGCCGTCAACACGAGTACGTACCAAAGTACCGCCATCGGTAATCAACATAATTTCATCGTTATCATTAACCAACACCGCACCGACAACCGAACCATTACGTTCCGAAGTTTGTATAGCAATCAAACCCTGTCCACCACGCTTATGGCAGGTAAACTCTTCCAGCTTAGTACGCTTGCCATAACCGTTTTCGGTAATATTAAGCACTGTGCCTTCGGCAGCAATAATCAAGGAAATGATTCTTTGACCTGGTTGCAAGCGCATACCACGGACACCCGTAGCGGTTCTACCCATAGAACGCACATCAACTTCGTTAAAGCATACAGCTTTACCTGTACTGCCGAACAATAATACATTTTGCTGGCCGTCGGTCACTGCAACACCCACCAAGGTATCGTCGTCTCTTAAGTCGATTGCGATTTTACCAGTAGTACGTTGACGTTCAAATTCGGTTAAGGGCGTCTTTTTAACAGTACCCGCTGAAGTCGCCATAAAAATAAATTTATTTTCAGTGAATTCACGGATAGGCAAGATCGCGTTAATTTTCTCGCCCTGCTCTAGGGGCAATAAATTAACAAAAGGTTTGCCACGTGCAGCACGGCTGGCTACAGGTAATTGATAGACCTTCATCCAATAGACTTTACCTCGTGAAGAGAAGCATAAAATCGTATCGTGGGTATTAGCGACTATTAACTTATCGACATAATCCAATTCTTTAGTGGCTGTTGCAGATTTACCGCGTCCGCCGCGTCGTTGCGCTTTGTAATCACTTAAGGGCTGAGATTTAACATAACCTTCATGAGACATGGTTACCACCATATCTTCTTCAGTAATTAAATCCTGCTCTGATAAATCTAACTGGGTTTGGATGATTTCGGTACGACGTGCATCAGAATACTGGTCTTTAATAGCGACTAGCTCTTCCCTGATAATTTCCATCAAACGAACATCACTACTTAAAATAAACAAATACTCATCAATTTGTTCCAGCAACTGTCGATACTCATTGACGATTTTATCTTGCTCTAAACCCGTTAAACGATGTAGACGCAAATCAAGTATGGCTTGTGCCTGCGTTTCAGAAAGACGATAAACACCTGCAAAAATACCAAATTCAGCGCCCAAATCTTCTGGTCTAGAACGACTCGCCTCAGCACGCTCCAAAAGCGTAGAAACCAAGCCAGCATCCCAGGTTTTTGCTAACAAACCTTCTTTAGCTTCGGCAGGATTGCTTGCGGCTTTAATCAATGAAATCATTTCATCGATATTAGCCAGCGCAACGGCAAGACCTTCTAAGATATGTGCACGTTCACGGGCACGACGTAGCAGATAAATGGTTCTGCGAGTGACAATTTCGCGCCTGTGATTAATAAAGGCGCCAATGATATCCAGCAAATTCATACAATGCGGACGACCGTCCAGCAAGGCGACCATATTAATACCGAAAACAGTTTGAAATTGAGTCTGCTTATAAAGATTGTTCAATACAACTTCTGGCACTTCACCGCGACGCAATTCGATCACCATGCGCATGCCGTCTTTATCAGATTCATCACGTAAGCCAGAAATACCTTCAAGCTTACCGTCTTTAACTAACTCTGCAATTTTCTCAAGCAAACGCGCCTTGTTAACCTGATAAGGCAATTCAGTGGTCACTATCGATTGTCGACTACTATCACCTATATCTTCAAAGTGACATCTAGCCCGCAAATAAATCTTACCCCGCCCAGTGGTATAGGCATTGTAAATACCGGCAGCGCCATTGATAAAACCCGCTGTAGGAAAATCAGGGCCAGGAATATAATCCATTAACTCAGGAATGGTAATATCAGGATTATCAATCATAGCCAAGCAGGCGCTCACCACTTCCGTCATATTATGCGGAGGGATATTAGTCGCCATACCCACAGCAATACCAGAAGAACCGTTCACCAATAAATTAGGCACTCGGGTCGGTAAGACTTCGGGCTGTATTTCTGATTCGTCATAATTAGGAATAAAATTAACGGTCTCTTTATCAAGATCCGCCAATAATTCATGGGCAATCTTCGCCATACGAACTTCTGTATAACGCATCGCTGCGGGTGGATCACCATCGACCGAACCGAAGTTACCCTGCCCGTCGACCAACATATAACGCATGGAAAAAGGTTGCGCCATACGTACCATAGTGTCATAGACAGCGGTATCACCATGAGGATGATATTTACCGATGACATCACCAACGATACGCGCTGATTTTTTATAGGGTTTATTCCAATCGTTACCCAATTCACTCATTGCGTATAACACGCGGCGATGCACGGGTTTCAGGCCATCTCTGACATCAGGAAGAGCTCGACCTACAATAACGCTCATTGCGTAATCGAGATAGGACTGTTTCATCTCATCTTCGAGATTGACAGGTATAATTTCTTTAGCGAAGTTTGACATTGATCCCTAGATAAACAGTGTACCGAAAACACGACTTCGGTATGGTTTCTTGACTAAAATTAAGCGCACCAGCCATTCCATGCAATAAATGCGCCCTATAACTTTAAATAACAGGGGATTATACCAAAATAGTCAAAATATTCATGCGTTAATGTGGCTACCAATTTAAGACGGGGTCGTTTAGCTTAATTGTTCACTTTTAGACAAGGTTCTCCTAAGAGCAGACAAAAGACAAAAGACGAAGGGCGTAGGGTTAAGCCTAATATCTGTCACGCCTTAACTTGCTAGCCTTCCAGGCTTAATCTTTCGCCCTGAGCCTTTCGTCTAAGCTGAAATTATCCTGCTTTAAGTTGGTAGACGTTAATGTTAAGCAAAAATTTCTGATAAGAAGTTTTTCATCGCCAACCATGAGCGACTATCAGCATCAGCTCGGTAAACCATGCCATGATCGGGATCATTGGCCAATGGATTAGTAAAAGCATGCGCGGTATGGCCATAACTGTGTAACTGCCAGTCCACACCCGCCAAAGTCATTTCCTGCTCAAAAGCAAGCACTTGATCAGGTGTAGCTAAAGGATCATCATGGCCATGCAAGGCCAACACCTTGGCTTTAATCGGCTTATCCAGACTATTAACTGGCGCACCTAGCATGCCATGAAAACTCACTACACCTTTTACATCACTGCCAGATCTTGCCAAATCTAAAACACACAAACCGCCAAAGCAAAAGCCGATGGCGGCAACATTATGATCATCTACCCAAGGTAATAATTTCACCGCATACAGCGCAGCCTGTACGCGTTTTTGCAATAGTAAACGATCTTCCATAAAGGGCTGCATCAGGACTGAATTTTGTTCAGGACTGATTCCTAGCACCCCTTTTCCATACATATCGACAGCAAAGCCCACATAACCTAACTCAGCGAGTTTGACAGCCTTCTCGGCAACAAAATCATCTCGCCCCACCCAAGTATGATTAATTAAAACTGCAGGCCTACGGCCTACTAGGGCATCATCAAAAGCAAAAAAAGCTTCCAACAAAACATCCCCATCCATATAACCTACTGTATTCGATATTATCGCCACACTCTC
>CAMDNJ010000149.1 GCA_945902915.1 Crenothrix polyspora
AAGCGGCTGCTTCTGATCTTGCTGTCTACGGCAATGCCTCGGGTGTGAATATCTTAACTCAAGCCGATGCCTTATCTGCGATTGATTCCTTAGATAAAGCTATGCTACAAGTTAACGTTGCTCAGATTCAACAAGGTGCGACTCAAAACCGTCTACAAGCTATTATCAGCACGTTGACTTCGTCTAACGAAAGCACCATTAATGCACGTAGTCATATCATGGATACTGACTTTGCTGCAGAAACAGCGTCTATGGCTAGAGCTCAAATCTTGCAACAAGCAGGTATGGCTATGTTGGCACAGGCTAACACCTCAAACAACGGCATCATGGCGTTAATGAGATAAGCTATTTTTTGCTTAGGCAATAGATGGAACGAATTGGGCCAAGGTTTAACTTTGGCCCTTTTTTGATGGGGTATCTCTAATAATTCAACGTAAACGTGTCGCTTATTAATTTCAAAGCAATTATTATAGATCCCCTATTTAAGATTTAAGATTTAACATTTAACATATTCAATTTAAGGGGAAGCGTCATGGATAGCTTAACAATTTCAAAGACTTCAAGTACCGTGGCATCTCAGTCATCGACAAGCAACAGTCAACCTGAAAATATTAAAAGCTTATTAGATAGAATTCAAGTGATTGGTAATAGCCAAGATAACGTGGCAACCATCAGCAAACAGGCGCCTACGCCGATTCAAGACATACAAAAAGCAGCGGCGCATTTTAATGAATTAGCCACGAGCAATGGTCTTAATGTGCATTTCGAAGTGGTTAACAATGGTCAAAAAGTGATCTTAGTAGTGAGAGATAACCTTGACAACAAAGTGCTTCGAGAAATCCCAGGTCATCTTGCGGTTAACCTAAGCCAAAACTTCGATCTCAAGCAAGGCGTGCTTTTCAGTACAATCATTTAATTTAGTCATCACGAGGTTATCACCATGGGTCTTTCATCAGCGGGCGTTGGTTCAGGTTTAGATGTAACCAGTTTAGTGTCTAGTTTAATGGCAGCAGAGCAAAAGCCTTTAAATGCGCTGACGGCTCAGGCATCCAAATATACGACTAAATTAAGTTCCTTGGGTACTTTTCAAAATAATCTGGTCACCTATCAAGCGACGGCTAAAGCCCTGATGGATAGCGCCAGCTTTCAAACCATTAGCGCCTCAGCCTCAGATAATAGTTCAGTGACCGGTTCACTCACGAGTGGTGCCGTACCGGGCAATTATAGTCTCGAAGTTAATCAATTAGCTCAAAGCCAAAAGTTGGTGAGCACTGGTATCAGCAATGCCTCTGCGATTGTTGGCTCAGGAACGATCAGTTTTAATTTTGGCAGCATTCAAGGGGGCAACATTAGCAATGGTCGCTATACCGGCGCCACTTTTACTAACAATGCCTCGAGCTCAAAGACAGTCACCATTGATAGCTCTAATAACACCCTGACCGGCATTAGCGCGGCCATCAATGCCGCAGGCCTTGGTGTTACTGCTACGCTTATCAATGATGGTAGCAGCGCGCCTAACCGCTTAGTACTCACCAACACACAAACCGGCCAAACACAAAGTATGAGCATCGCTGTCTCAGGTGATGAGGGCCTTGCTACGCTGTTAAACTATGATCCCTCGAATAATAGCGGCCAAGCACTTTCAGAATTAACCAAAGCGCAAGATGCACAACTTAAGATTGATGGTATTGTCATCACCAAATCCAGTAATACCATTACTGAAGCAATAACTGGCGTGACCTTGTCCTTGCAAAAAATCAATACTGGCAATCCTACTTCACTCAGTCTCACCAGAAACACCAACACCCTAACTACAAATTTAACTAATTTTGTTAACGGCTATAACACCTTAATCGGCACGATCACCTCGGTGACGGCTTATGATCAAAAAACTAAAACCGGTGCTGCTCTTTACGGTGAATCATCCCTACGGGCAATAAAAAATCAAATTCGCAGTACGCTAACTGCTGCCTTACCTAATAGCGGTGGCTTTACTAATTTAAATCAATTGGGTATTAGCTTTCAAAAAGATGGCACTCTGGCGCTAGATTCAAGCAAATTACAAGCTGCCATTGCTAATTCCTACGATAAGGTAGCAAGCTTATTCACCGCTACCGGCACAAGCACGGATACACAAATCTCTTACACCAGCGCAACAACTGCCACTAAAACTGGCAATTATGCCGTCAATATTAGCCAGCTAGCCAGTCAAGGTACCTTAAACGGTAATACAGCCGCTGGCCTTATTATTACTGCCGGCAGCAACGATACTTTACAATTCACTTTAGATGGCGTGCCGTCAACCCTGACCTTAAGCGCCGGCACTTATGCCACTGCCAGTGACTTAGTGACAGAACTACAAGCAAAAATCAATACTAATGCTAGCTTTATAAATGCGGGCTCTTCTGCCATAGTTAGCAGTACTAGCGATGGCAAAATCAATTTTATATCCAATGGCTTTGGTCTTAAATCAACGATTAGTTTGTCGGGTAACGCGGCTAGCAGTCTTTTAGGTGGCACAGGTATTGCCAAAGCAGGTGTTGTGATGAAAGGCAGCATGAATGGTCAAGCCTTAAGCGCCGTTGGCCAATACTTAATTGGCGCCAAGGGTGATGCTAGCGAAGGCTTGACCATTAAAATATTAGGCGGCAACACCGGCCCTAGGGGAACGGTAACTTACACTAAAGGCATCGCTTTAAGTATCAGCCATCTGATAGACACCTTCACATCGACGGGGGGCTTAATTGCCGCTAGAAAAGAAGGTATAAACGCTTCCATTAAATCTACGAATGATAATATGACTAAAACCCAAGCTCGCTTAACAGCGCTGCAAGTTCATTATCAAAACATGTTTAGCCACCTTGATACTATCGTCTCTAAAATGACGGCTACAAGTACATATCTGACCGGACAGTTTGATGCAATGATTAAAAACAATAGCTACAACAAATAATCTTATGAACGTCTACGGTAAAACGGCAACAAACTCTTATGCAAATATTGGCTTTGAAACCTCAGTATCGACTGCAAATCCACATCTATTAATCACCTTATTATTAGAGGCCACTTTAGTTGCAATAACTAAAGCTAAACATCACATGGAAAAACAGGAACTTGAAGAAAAAGGTAAAGCTATTTCTCATGCGGTAACCATGATTGACGCGGGCTTACGCGGTGGCCTAGACTTCGAGCAAGGCGGTGAATTAGCCAAAAATTTAGATGATCTATATCTTTATATGATCAAACAATTGTTAACAGGGCATCTTAAAAATCAAGTTGAACTATTAGATGAAACCTATCAATTATTGCAGGGTATCAAAGAGTCTTGGGTGGCTATAGGCCAAAATCTAGAAATGCCATCTGAGGAACCCATAAGCATCCGTACCGCATCATGATTGGACCTGATGACATTGTTGTAGTTTATGAGATGATCTTATCAATTTCACAACAAATGTTAAGCGCTGCTGAACAGCGTGATTGGCAAAATCTTGAGTCCCTAGAAGCACTTTATTCGCAACAAATAGAAAACCTCAAAGCATGTTCTGCAACAAGTTCATTGAGCCCAGAATGCAGCACTAAAGTTGAACAACTACTCTCTGAGATCATCACATTCAACCAAAAGCTATTTGATATCACTAAGCCTTGGCTGGATGAATTAGCATTAAAAGTAAGTAGCGTTGATACAGAACAAAAGTTACAACAGGCCTACCACAACATAAACAACTATTAGTTATGGCCATTAATGTAAATTTGACGAGTAACTCTCCGGTATCGGCGCCGGCACCGGTAGGCAGTACCGAAACGGTTGGCAACCCTCCTCAAGACGACTTTATCAAATTTGATCAAATCGCAATTGGTAAACAATTGCACGGTCAGATTGTTAATAATCTCGATGGCAATTCCATCATCAAAATCAGTAATGGTTTACAAAACGGCTCTATTTTACAGCTGCGTGTTCCGGCTGAATTTAAAGTCGGTGATCAACTCATCCTGACTCTACTGTCAAATGATAATAAGCTACCTAAATTCTCTGTAAGCCTAGAAGCAGTTGCTACAGGACCCACAGTTATTAGTGAAACAGGGCAATTTTTATCTCAATTACTAAAAGAAAATCCAGAACCCAATCGGATTGTCAGTACTACACCTCTGACAACCAGTAACGAACCTGATACGACTCAACTGGCCAGACAACTCAATAATGCACTTGAAAAAAGCGGTGTGTTTTATGAGTCTCATTTGAAACAATGGAGCGAAGGCGCTCGATCTGTCGAACAAATCCGTCAAGAACCCCAAAATACTGGCTCTGTCAACAACCAACTAATACCTATTCAACTTGAGGCAATGGAGAACAAGCATTTTTCTTGGCAAGGCGATGTCTGGCCAGGTCAAACGATGCAATGGGATGTGATTAAAGATGAGGAAGAACAGCCAAATCAGCAAACACAAAATGAGTCTGATTTTAACGCAAATTGGACAACAACTGTTAAGTTAGAAATGCCTAATTTAGGGCTCATTTCAGCGACTATCAGCATTAAAGATGAAGTGGCTCATTTACAATTACACTCCAATAACGCCGATACTATTACCCTTTTAAAATATAATAGTAAGCAGTTGGTACAATCATTCGCTAGCTCTGGATTATCCTTAGAAAATTTACAAACCTACTTTGACAATGGCACAACCTAAAGACCTAACCTTAAAACAAGCAGTTGCTTTGGCCTATACGGCCGGCACAAAATCTCCAAAAGTCATCGCTGCGGGTAAAGGCATGATTGCCGATCAAATTATCAAGTTGGCAAAAGAAAATGATGTATACGTCTACCAATCAAAGGAGATGGTTGCCCTGTTAATGCAAGTGCAGCTAGACCAAGAAATTCCCCCTACTCTATATAAAGCAGTTGCAGAGCTTTTGGCTTGGTTATATAAAATTGAAAAAGCCGCTCCCCCCAGTTTTTAATCAGGCCATTAAACCTGCATATTCATAATATCGTGATAAGCAGACACTAATCGGTTACGAATTTGTACGGTTGTTTGCAAAGCAATCGATGACTTTTGATAACCTATCATCACATCGGAAAGATTGACTGAACTATCACCTAGCGTGTATTTTTGCCCCAGCTGTTGAGCATTTTGCTGTAGTTGATTAGTTTGTTCAAGGTGACTTTTAAAAATCTGTGCAAAATCCACACCGCTACTAGACTGCGTTTGATTAACGCTGGACTCAATAGAGTTCGGAAGTTTTACACTTGAAACAGCGTTACGCATTTGAGCAACCATCGCTTCAATTTTACCGCCATCTATAGCAATCATATTAAGCTCCTAAACTAAAAAAAATATCTCGTAAATATTATCAATTAATTAATACGCGAATTCAACACATAAATGCAACACCGAGTGAATCATCAATATTAAGTGAAGCCATCTCACAAAATACTTCCCATGGTGTTTTGTAATTTAATTTTTTTCTAGGCCTATGGTTAATCCCAGCTAATGCTTTATTAGCATCATC
>CAMDNJ010000150.1 GCA_945902915.1 Crenothrix polyspora
TGACGCCTTGTTCTTTAATAAGTTTAACGACTTCTAATTTAAACGTGGTATCAAATACTCGACGTTCTTTATTCATGATGATTTCCCCATTTTGATTGATTAAGTATATCAACCTATCTGGGTGTCTGTTTTTATTAGACCACTACACACCAATGGTTTTTGGTGAGTTAGTTTTTATTTTAAAATCCCCCCCAACCCCCCTTTTTCAAAGGTGGGAGTTGGTTGGTGTTTTGTACATTATATTATCTGTATTTTGGCTACCAACTTACGGCGTTACCGATGGTAACCCCGTAAACGTACTCCTGGCATATTGGTGGATGCGCTCTGCTTATCCACACTACATAACTATTGCTTTGAGGCATCGTAGGGACAGGTCACGACTTGTCCCTACCGTTATTGATCTCATGCTGAGCGTTATTGCTCTTAAGTTAAGTCATCTGTGTGTTTGGAGTAAAACAGCTTTAGTTGTTTAAAAATGCAATAGCTGAAGCTAGTGCACTCCATTTTATTAGTGTTTTTTCTTTACTTAATGGTTGTGACGTAAAGTCTGAAATAAATGGGACTCAGACTCGTTTGATTTCCGCAATTTGTAGTCTTAGCCACTTGGTTAAATCACTCACTACAGTAAAATCAAGGATTGCTTCTGTTAGGTCCTCTAGTTTTTCAACTGGGAGTGCTTGTAGTTGCGATTGATCAAACTGAATTTGGATGCCAAATTTTCGTTTTAATAAGCGCATCACTAAAGAAATACATTCTTCCTGACGCCCTTCTTGCTGACCTTCGGCATAAGCATCTTGATAGTACCGAGTTTGTTTTAGGCTGATATCGTTATATCCGATTATCATCCTTGCAACCAATTTTCCAAGTCTTCATGGGTTGAAAAATCCAATAAAGCCTCGCCTAACATTTCCAACTGCACGATATTGAGGTCTTTTATTTGGTTTTTAGTATTTTCCCCCAACACTCCAAAACGGCGGGTCAATTGACGCAAGATTAATTTCGCTTCGCCTACTTGTTGACCTACTTGTTGACCCACTTGCTGACCTTCGGCATAAGCATCTTGATAGTACCGAGTTTGTTTTAGACTGATATCGTTATACCCGAGCATTTTCAGTATTTCCTCGCGACTGAGTTTAGGAAATTTATACACCAAAATGGTTTCAATCATTTCCAGAATTTGTGTTTTATTATCTGCTAGCAATTCACCCTTTTCAATGGCCTGAATTAATGTTCGTGCGACTTCAGGAGCTTGCCGGTTATCCTCGTTGATTAATTGGATCAAGCGCACTCGCACTTGTTGGCTTGGTTTATTATCTAAGTCTTCCAAATAAAGTCGCTGTACTTGCTGGCTTTCCAATAATGCCGAATAATGCAGTTCACCATCGGTCTCTATATTCCTCGTTGGATAAAATACCACAGCGCGCCACGGATGCACAGGTTGATTTTGGTGCAGATAGAAGAATATTTCACAGAAGAATCGGCTGTAAAAACTTCGATCTACTTGATATTGTACTTCAACAAAGATCAGTGGCAAGCTGGGCTTGTCTAAAGGCGGGATCAACACGCCATCTAATCGAAATGCAGTTTGTTTAATTTCTTCAGAGCGAAACTGGTAGTTTTCTGCGCCTGTTGGCTCTATTCCGGCTAATTCTAACACTAGTTCCGGAGCTTGCTGAAAGAGTTTGTAAAAAAGGCTATCTGTTTTCATACCTGTTATGCGTTGTTGGTGAAATCAATGGCAGTTTGCAATCATAACTTTATTCTTTGGTCGGTTAGCTTGATTCATTTTCACCCGATACTCTAATTTGTTTGACTCAACGCTAGGATTCGATTGAAAACACTTGGCCGTTTTAGACTCCATGTTTTTAGCGCTTACGCCTAATTTATTGGCAGTCAGGTGAAACCTTACTTGCAATCGTATCGGGGCTAGCGTGATCAAAGATCTCATTAGCCCATAACATGACTGTCATTTCATCTTGCCCTATATTTGTAATGTCATGCGACCAGCCTGGAATGGTTTCGACAATCTTGGGTAGTTCGCCCGTGGTAATAAGTTCGTAAGTTTCGTCAGTCAATATATTCCGAAAACCAAAGCGCGCCTGTCCTTTAATAACTAGAAACTTTTCAGTTTTGGAATGATGGTAATGACCGCCACGGGTAATGCCAGGATGTGCGGTAAAGTAAGAAAACTGTCCAGAATCTTTGGTTTTTAGCATTTCGACAAAATCACCACGCGGATCACTAAACTTAGGTACTTCATAAGCAAAGGCAGTCGCTGGTAAGTAGCTCATATAAGTTGAATACAAGGCGCGTATCAAACCAGTGCCCACTTTTTCAGAAACTAAGGTCGTGCGGCTATCACGGAATGCTTCTAGTTGCTGCGCGAGTTCGCCAACTGTGGTTTGATACTGAACGGGCACAGAGTAAAAATACTTGGTATCAACAGGTGGCTTATTTTTGAGTACATGAATAAATTCATTGATAACATCGTCCACATAAACCAACGATAAGGACGCGTTGCTATCATTAATTTGAATCGGTAAGCCATTTACAATGTTATGGCAAAAGGTCGCTACCGCTGAGTTATAGTTAGGTTTACACCATTTGCCAAACACATTGGGTAAGCGATAGATGTAAACCGCTGCGCCAGATTGCGCCGCATAATCTCGCAAGGCGCTTTCGGCCGCGATCTTGCTTTTGCCGTAAGGATTATCCTGTGCGGCTTGTATTGATGAGGTAAAGATAACTGGAACTGACCGCCCACTATCAAGCAATGCCTCGCATAAACTCTGAGTAAGGCCGGTATTGCCGGTGATAAATTCTTCTGGCAATGGTGGACGATTAACCCCTGCTAAATGCACCACTGCATCGACATCTGCAACTATATTAATCAATTGACGTTCAGATGTTTGGCGTGAAAACGTCACCGTTTCAAAATCATTTACTTCGTTGAGGCGAACAATGAGATTTTTGGCGATAAAGCCATTTGATCCGGTAATGAGTACTTTCATGACTAGTTAATACCTAAGGCTTTAAGTTCATCTTTAATATAGTCTAGCTTCATTAATAGCTCGACCATACCCTCAACATTTAAGCGCTCGGTATTCTCTGAGGTATAATCGCTTTCTTGGGACAGTTCTTTTGTGCCTTCGCTATAATACATGCCGTAATTTAAATCCCTAGTGTCTGCGGATACTCTAAAGTAACCTTCTAAATCTTCAGCCTTTAAATATTCTTCTCTGCTTAGCAGGGCTTCATGTTTTTTCTCACCATGTCGAGTACCTAAAATACGAATTTCATTATCAGCATTGAATATTTTTATTAAAGCTTTAGTCAGTGTTAAAACCGTTGCTGCGGGCGCTTTCTGCACAAAGGTATCGCCTTGTATGCCATTCTTAAAGGCAAATAAGACTAGATCTACTGCATCGGGCAGGGACATCATAAAGCGGGTCATGTCTGGATCGGTGATGGTTAGCGGTTTGCCTGCCTTAATCTGCTCAACAAATAACGGGATGACAGAGCCTCTGGAAGCCATGACATTGCCGTAACGGGTGTTGCACATGATAGTGCCCCCATTTAATACATTGCGCGAGGTTGCGATCGTCACTTTTTCCATCAGCGCTTTACTCATGCCCATGGCGTTGATAGGGTAAACGGCTTTGTCGGTACTTAAGACAATCACGTTTTTAACCTTGTTTTTGATGGCTGCTTTAAGGGTATTTTCAGTGCCCAGAATATTCGTTTTAACCGCTTCGATGGGGTAAAACTCGCAAGAAGGCACTTGTTTTAAGGCAGCAGAACTAAACACATAATCAACGCCACCCATTGCGGTATCTATACTGTCGAATGAGCGGACATCGCCTATATAAAACTTAATCTTGTCGTTGTTGTAATGTAGGCGCATATCGTGCTGTTTTTTTTCATCACGGCTAAAGATACGAATTTCGCCAATGTCAGAATCAAGAAACTGATTAAGTACCGCATTGCCAAATGAGCCCGTGCCGCCGGTGATGAGTAGGGTTTTATTATTAAACATGGATGATCCTAAAAAATGAAATTAATTTCGGCACATTGGTTGGTTGATTCGATAGGAGTTATAAGGTCTATTAAAACTTATATCGTACCCATGTTCTGGGTTATAAAAACACAGTGGCTATTATCAGTAGCGGCTCTTTATTCGTCAACAGTAGTAATACGTAGAGTTCACTAAAAAACTCAGAAGCCAAGAATTAAAGTAACCCTTATTGAATAATTTGCCTGGCGATGTAAAGTTCCGCTGACTAACAATGCCAAAAACCATTGCGCCATCCAAGTCGCCATAAATATAGTTGATAGTTGTGTGATGTCATCACGCAGTGAAGATACTTTTTGAGTTGCACGCCATGAAAAGCCCCAATTGATAACTAAGCTAAAGTAACTAAGTACTATTTGCACAAAAGCTAGTTGCCCCCATGCTTCTAAACCCAAGACGCGAGTCACATAAGGCACAGTAAGCATGGGCAACAAAATATTTGTCACTTCAATAGAGCCCAATGCGAAAATATTATGAATTAGGTTTGGCTTGTTCATTACAATATTGGTCAGTTATGATGCACATAAAAAATGCAGTTTGAGTTATAAAGTCCATCAATATTTTGTATTTACATTAGTTAATATGTCTTATGCTTATTTATGTTAGGTGAAATTTCTTCTAAACACCCCGGCAAAATCTAATATCACTTTATCTTCTCGATACGTTAGCGCTTTAAATTCTTTATGAGCGACCAAAAACACAATAATGTCGGCTTTTTCGTAAGCCTCAAGGGTGCCGGTTAGTTTAAAAATAGAGTGCTCTTTAATATTGGGCTCAACTATCAGAAAGTTGTTTTGTTCACTTTGCATGACTTTTTGGGCGATATATTTGGCTGGGCTTTCGCGCAGATCATCGATGTCTGGTTTAAAGGCTAAGCCCATCAGGGCAACGGTCGGTTTGTGGCCGTGTTTTAATTCAAAGTCGTGCATGGCGGTTTTGGTTATTTCT
Organism: Crenothrix polyspora; assembly: GCA_945902915.1. Lineage (GTDB taxonomy): Bacteria > Pseudomonadota > Gammaproteobacteria > Methylococcales > Methylomonadaceae > Methylobacter_C. The sequence goes on from CAMDNJ010000150.1 coordinate 5,021, forward strand.
GCGCACCAGAAGGCTTTGTAATTATTGACTTCACGCGCTACGCCGATAATGCGTGATTCTCTGGGATAGTCTGAGACGATAAAATAAGGATCAACAGCAATGCAATGTCCGCCTACGCCAGCGCCGGGTTGTAGGATATTGACGCGCGGATGCTTATTGGCTAAGTGGATCAGTTCCCAGACATTAATGTCGGCTTTGTCGCAGATGATGGACAGTTCATTGGCAAAGGCAATTTGTAGATCGCGTGAGGCATTTTCGGTGAGCTTACACATTTCTGCGGTACGGGCATTGGTTTTGTGTAATTCGCCTTTGACAAAGAACTGGTAAAACTCTATGGCTTTAAGGGTGGATGCCTCATTGATACCGCCTATGGCGCGGTCGTTATAAACCAGTTCGTACAAGACATTACCAGGTAGTACGCGTTCTGGACAATAGGCTATGTAAATATTGTTTTGTAGTT
>CAMDNJ010000151.1 GCA_945902915.1 Crenothrix polyspora
ACTGCCTGTTTGTATCATAGGCGCACCTGCTGCACCTGCTGCACCTTTCCCGGAAACTACTTGAGGATTTAAACCTGCCAGTCCACCTGTGGTTGCAGGCAATGCAGATGCGCTAAGCGCTGTTGACACGGTAGGACTCATTGGCTGACCTTCATTTTCCAAATGATTATAGGAAAAATAAGTCGTAAATTTATCAAACTTGTCGGCGTAAGAGCCAAAGGTTTTAAAGCCTTGCAGATTAGTGTCAATGCCCGAAGCATTTGTAGGCTGAAGCATGTACGTCGCTTCGGTATAAATTTCGCGCTTTGTTGGCATCAGCGTGGTGTAATTAATGACCCCGCCCATCGCATTACCACTGTGTTCAGCAGAAAAAGGGCCACCTATTACTTCAACTGACTTTATTTCTCCAGGGCCAATTAAGTTAGTGCGCGGAGCGCCATTATAGGTAGACATTAACGGATTCCAGATCGGCATGCCGTCCATAAACACCATGACCCGACCGGCACCATTATAATTAGAACCACGCATAGACACTTGTGGATTTGGGTCACCAATATAACGTTGGCGAACAAAAAGCCCCGATTCATATCTAAGAGCATCTGCGGCTGTTACTGTATTTGATTTTTCGATATCTTCTTTTCTAATTTTTGTAACAGGCGCTGAAATATTAGTGGTGGTTTTTTTAGGAGCTATAAAGATAGCTCTATCGTTATCTATAGTCCCATTCACTTGCACTTCAGACAAGGTAGCATCTGCTTTTGCAGGTGCCTGTTTAACTGGATCAGCCGATGTTGCAGCCATCAAGCCCACACTTGGGAACAACGTTGCCGTTATGGCAAGCTGTAATATCGTACGTTTAAAAGGAGTCATGTATTCTCTCTGTGTTTAATTATAATTATCAACTTAAGTAATAAGTAAAACTACTTAGTAAGCCGTCAATAGAGTAAGCACAAACAATGCCAAATTAAGAATTCCTTGATATTAAAGGCCTACAGTCTGCCACTGAAAACCTAAATTAATTAAACTAGGTTATTTAACCTATTGTGTATGGCATATGCCACACTTTTTAACATAAAGCCAACGATACACAATGGAATAAGGGACACTTTAGCTACCTAAGGCTTAAAACCTTCATAGACCTAAAATAGCTTGCATTTAAGTGTTTTACAGGCAACAGCTTAAGCTGTTTCACTCCTGCTTTTAGATTATTTATATTAATAATTGTAGACAAGAGACATATCAAAGTGAGCCTGAAAGGAACTCGATTGCTTAGATCCTATAAGAGGGAGCTTAATTTTTTTGCAAAAAAAAGCGATACCTTTGAAGGTATCGCCAGAGCCCGCTACGAGAGGAAGCTGTTGCTGCTTTAAAATCTTTTGTAAATAGTAAAACAGCAACAAAAGGGAAATGGGTCAATGGACTCATTATAAGTCGCATCATTAAAGGCTAGCTTGAATGGCAAAGTAAACGCAGCCACTCAAGCTCTAAGCTTAGTAATTAAACTTAATTTGTGCAGTATAAGTTCTTTGTGGGAAAGGATGGAATATCCAGTAGTTTTGATTGTTAATGTTATCAATACCTGCATTCATAGACCATTGCTTAGTGAATTGGTAATTAACTTTAGTATCCACTACAAAATAAGAGCTGATACCGACATAAGTCGAATGATTGGTATCGCTATTATTAAGCTGACCGAAAGCGGCGCTACTATAGCGACCACTAACAGAAGTCGTTAACTTCGGCAATGGACTATAACTTAAAGTAAACGTCGATCTCCAGGTAGGTACTCTAGGCTGCATCATGCCTGTTGAGGGATTTAAAGCGCCTGGATTGGTCAGTAATGCCGCCGCTTTTTGAGCTGCAGATTGTGCATTAAGAGCCGCATCACTGGCTTTATTATCGGTAATAGTAGAATCAGCCCAAGTACCACTGGCGGAAAAGTTTAATTTATCGATAAAAACATCTTTAGCATTACCGGCTAATTCAAGACCAAAGGTATCGGTTTGTCCCACATTGTTAATGTAGGAGGCAACGGTGTTATTAGGTAATAGTGAACTAGTTGAATAAATAGCATCTTTAACGCGTTCTTGGAAAAAGCTTAAGCGTAAGTTGGCTTTAGGTAAGAAATATTCACTCGATACTTCAGAAGACAAGACATCTTCAGGCTTTAGGTTAGGATTGCCGTTGACTAAGTTAGTTACACTACCGACAACGTTGTTACTAGTTTGAAACAATTCAGACGCTGTAGGATAGCGATAGGCTTGGCCCATAGAAATACCGAAGCGTAATGAATCTTGCGGTGTCCACGTTAACTTACCTTTAGGAGAGAAATCGACTGAACTTTTATCGGTTTGGTAAATACTCGTTAATTTATTGTTGACTATCGAAGAATTCAAACCACTAAAGGCATTCCAGTCTTCTAGGCGCCCGCCTAAGGTAAAGTTCCACTGCTTAGCAAAATCCCAAGTATCTTGGGCCCAATAAGCTTGAGTACGGGTCTTACCTTCAGAATCTGAATAAACACCGGTATTGCCACCTGATTGCCAGCTAGACGTAGTATAGGTGGGATTGACTAATTGATAGGAGTCGTTATGAAAACCAAAGCTAACCTCATGATTGCCATAGAAATTTCCTGGGCGCCAAATACCTTTGGCATCAGCGGTATTCCAGTTCGAGCCAGTCAATACTGTGGTACGACCTGCGCCACCACCAGCCGCTATGGCTGCGGCATTAGGATCTAGAGTGGAGACTCGCTGGGTATCCGTACCTAATTCAACTAAGCTACCGTTGAGTTCCCAATCGAATTTACCACCCGTATCAGATTTTACGCTCATACCATGTGACCAAGTGCTTTGCTCTGCGAGTGACGGAGCAAAACCTGAGCCGAGATTATAGCCCCTGCCATTAATATTGACTGTGCCGCTATTAACAGTATTTCCGCTGGCGTCTTTCAAAAAACTTTGCGTGCCAATATGATTGGTGTTTTGCCATAGACCCAGCGTATAAGCCGCGCGTATGGTGGGAGTAATGTCGTAGGCTAATTTCCATTTAAAATTATCCTGTTCAGTACGATTTAAACTACCTGCGCCATAGACGACCATATCGGCGTTAGTGGCATTTCTGGTAAGTAGTGCGCCAGACACGCTAGTGGCTGAACCTGCTGCGGCAGACTGAGTAGCTGGCGTGCCCGTCAAAAAGCTAATCGGCATACTATCACTGAGTAAGTGACTGTAATCAAAGCGGAAAGAAAAGTCTTTATATTTGTTGCCAGCATACATGGCGTATTTTTGACTATAAGCCGTGCCTTGACTGTTATAGACATTATAATCAGAGATACTGCCTTGAGTATCGGCGCCAAATTCAAGTTTGGTCGGCATTTTGGTGGTTATATTAAGTACGCCACCCATAGAGTTACCGGCATAAGCCGCTGAGTAGGGACCATATAAAAAATCGACTCTTTCAATTTCACTAGGTGATACGGTGTTCCAACGCGGTGAGCCGGTATTGCTATTATTATTGCCAAGAAAGGTTGATAACAACACACCATCTGCAAAAATCATAGTGCGGGCACTAGAGTTGGTACCAGTGGTTCTAGTTGCCAAGGGTGCATTAGTATCACCGACGTAGCGTCTTCGGACGACTAAGCTGGGCATGTATTTAACGGAATCTTCAGCAGTTGTCATATTAACATTCTCTTCCAACTCCTTAGTCGTTATGCTGGCTACAGTATTTGGCAGTTTAAACTTATCCTGTTCAGTTTTAATTTTAGGTTTAGGTTTAGTCGCATCAACTTCACCGCTAACATTCACGGTAGGCAATACTTGGTCAGCATCGGATTTGGCTTTAGCAGTTACTTTGCTATCTGTTTTTTTTGAGGCTTCTGCTTTATCTGCGCTAGAGGCCGATGTAGTTTCGGTATCAGCCATGGCTAGCGGTGCGGCCAACATAAGCAGGCAAATCAAGGCACTGCAAGGCTTCAGCGGAAAAGGAAGTTTAATCTGACTCATAACGTCTCTCTGTTAAATTAATATTAAAATACTAGCATTTAGTATAATTACTTAGCATGCTCATAATAATAAGGCACAAAAAATGCCAACTTAACAATTCCTTGATATTCAAGGCCTACAGTCTGCCACTGAAAGCCTAAATTAATTAAACTAGGTTATTTAACCTATTGTATGTGGCATATGCCACACTTTTTAACAAAAAAACGACAAGTCAGCGTGTCTTAACTCTAAACCATAGCTCTGCACCACCTTGTCGCGGAACTAGAAATTGAAAAAAGTTTTAAATTGTTGCGATCCTGTTTTTATATACGACAGTGCCGCATACTCTTTCGCATGTATACTTTCAGTGAACTGCCTATTTTCAGTCGATTCGCTGCCGATTATTTTATCGACGCCGAACTGGCTGACAGACAAATAGCACTTGCCAAAACTCCAACCTTGGGAGATGTCGTGCCGGGAACCCATGGTGTGCGTATCCTCTATTACCTGCAAGATGTTCAAGGCCGAATTTGGCTGTTGACGGTATACGCTAAAAGTGCGCGCGAGAATATTACCACTTCCACCTTAAATGCTTTACGGAAGATTGCCGACCATGCCGATATTAACTGAAACTGAATTACTGCCACGCGATGCCCAACGCGAATTGAATACCGAATTACTGGAAGCCGCGCAACAAATGCGTGCGGGGCAATTTGGACGGGTGTCCGTGGTTACACGCGATAAGCGAGTTATAGAATCCCCTGTAGCAAAAATCCGCGTTAGCACAAAGTTGTCCCAAGCTAAATTTGCAACTTTAATGGGTATTTCAGTACATACATTGCAAGACTGGGAGCAAGGTCGCCGCTCACCGTCAGGAGCAGCTAAAACCTTGTTGCGTGTTGCCGAAAATTTTACTGGAAACTTATGACCAACAATTCTGATTCCATACAGTTTGTAAAGTATGCAAATAGCTTTATCGTTTACCCACCATTTGCCGATTGAGGGGTCGGTAGAAAGGCGTTGCCCACTCTACCTAGTAAAGATGCTTAGAATATTTGACCCACTTAACGCGGCAAAATTTTAACCCAGTACGGCATCGGGTTGGATAATTTAACGGGTAGGTTGATTTCTAGGGATGCGAGTATTCTGTCGGTATCCTCAAACTGGTAGGAGTCAATGATACACATAGCGGCAATCTCGGGCACACAGGTCACATAACCTTTACGATATCAATTCAGACGCGGAGGATTGTTGGTTGCGAAAAGCTTGCAATCCAAGCTAAACCGCTACTTGTCTCGTCTTAAGTGGGTAGCCGATAAATAAACTTCGGCTATCAGTGCATCGAAATAATCATCGAATAGAATCCACCCTTATATCTTGATTCTTATCTCTTAAAAGATCAGAATCCCCGATTGATCATCGGGCGGATGGTGAAGAAGACGTATCCACCCTTAGGCTTAAAGCTTGCTTCGTAGATTGAACTCTTCACCA
>CAMDNJ010000152.1 GCA_945902915.1 Crenothrix polyspora
TGTTTTGTTCTGTTTCACCCACGTATTTTCCTAACAAGTCAGAACCTTGTTTTACATGAAGTGGCTTTCCAAGTTGATCTGCTAACCATCGTGCATAGGCACTTTTACCGGTTCCTGGTGGACCAAATAGACATAGCCTTGCACTATCATGATGCTCAAGCATAGTGGCAATATGAGCAAGATCGACATCACAATTAATAAATTCAGGGTTGTAGTAATTGGGTAAAGTGCTTGTAAGTTTATGCAGTCTTTTTTGTCCTTGAGCTCCTAATACTGAGTCAATCAAGCCATGGGTTACTTTAGAAAGCTCTTCATTGTCGTAGACAGTATTAATTGATGAGACCACTTTAGAAACGCGTGAAATGATAGCCGGCGCTAACTCTGCATTTAGTGCTAATTGATTGATAGTTAACTCATTAATAACATGTCCACAGTGTTCACGAATGATAGTTTCTCTTACTGCCTTAGGGGGCACAGGCACTTCCAATACCCAGTCAAAACGACGAATGAATGATGTATCAAGATCTGAGGGATAATTGCAAATCCAAAAAGTGGGCATTGGATTATTCTCCAGCATATTGTTCAACCAAGCTTTGTGGTTAGCGGCAGCACTGTTTAGATCTGAATAATCAGCAACGGTGAAAATATCATCTATATCATCAAGCAACATAAGTGAAGGAAATCCACTAAATATGCTTTGTGCTACACAAAAATGACGCAGTCGATCAGGTCCTGAGCATGGATTTCCATAAACATCTGTCATCGCAACCTCCAGCATTTCATAACCTATTTCACTAGCAATCACCCGTGATAATTCAGTTTTACCGGTACCTGGAATGCCATGAATGAGTATATTAACGCCTTTACTATTTTCTTTAAGCGCGTTCTTTAGATAACTAATTAGATAAGGCAGTACACTTGATAAATGCGGGTAATGCTCTACTGTGAGTTTTGATGATGGACTTGTAATGACTAAATCTGCGAACCACTCCTTCGAGGTAGTAGGCGTAGTTAACATGCGGTCGCCAAAATTATGATTCAGCAAATCTAAACGGTTACTGACTGAATAATCAAAAACCTCATCTACAGAAACCAAGTTGCTTTTTGAGAGTACGCCTTGTTTTGATAATGCTTGACGTAAAGCAGTTTCCGGTTCGCTAAGTACTATTGAGAGCGCATACATGTATTTTCTGGTTGGAAGGTTTGCGCCATACCAGTCAGCCACTTCTCCTAGTAATGGAAATGAATTTATCAACACGGCAAAGGATATGAGATTACATTCTGTATCATTGAGCTTGAGACTATCTTTAAGGTGAAGAATATTAGTCCTTAACGGTTCTGGAACCAAAATAGTATCTGCCATTGACTCATAACGCTCATTAAGCGCTTTCAATTCAGTAACAAGTTCATTTATATCTGGGTTTTTACAGTCAAAACCTAAAAACTCCATAACTTCATTATTATTTACGCCCTTATCATTGATCAATTTACGATGTGCACCTAAGGGAAAGAGGAAACGTAGCATCCACAATGTTAGGAGAGGCTTTGCGTGTGATTTATCAAAAATAATATCTGATACTGTTTCTGTCATAACATCTCTTTAGGAAAAATTGAAATTAGATGAATTGGAATAGAGTTATATTTGTTAATGAATAGCAAGTCATGTACTTTTTTACAAAAGTCACTTGAATAAGCTAATAATCTACTCTGGTAGTGCGTCATCTTGTGACGTATGAAATTTTATTTATCAAGACACAATATGTCGTTATTGTTAGTTATTATGAACCTGAGATTAGCAATAAGCTATCAACTACTAGGTTAAAGGTTTCACAACTTAGTTAGCTAAGGAAGTCGTTAAATATTGATTCTCTCAAAAAATTATTAATTGCCGCCGAACAACATTAAGAAATTTGTTTCTTGCGGACTAATATTTGATTAATTTATGACACAGGATATTTTTATATGTATGAATTTATTTTAAGAGTTAGATTAATTAATGGCTCATTTGCTGATATGCCATTTCGTGCTATTAGCTTAGGTATGGCTATTAATATTGTGGAATCCCAATTTCGAAAAGGATCTTTTATGGGTTGTATTAACCAAACGCAACTTGATTGGTAATTTAAAAAGTAATGAGGGATGTGCAATTCAAATCTATCATCCCTCTCCTCTTTTTTTAATAAAACAATAAATAGAGTGCTAGGTCATAAGATTCCATATTTCTGGATCATGGTCAAAATAGGAATTTTCAAGGCTATAAGTTATAACAGGTGTTAGTATGAAATTCGAACGAACGGTAATTGAAAAATTAAGGCAGGCACAACGGATTGTATTTTTTACGGGCGCAGGTGTGTCCCAAGAAAGTGGAATACCTACTTTCCGTGACGGGCCTACTAGTATTTGGCAACACTTTGATCCAGAGATTTATGCATCTGTGACAGGTTTTGACAAAAATCCCACTGAAGTTTGGGAATGGTATTGGGATCGACGTCAATCTTTTAAAACACTAAACCCTAATGCAGCTCATAATGTCATTTCAGCTTGGCAAGAAAAAGTTCAGCATGTTACCGTGATTACTCAGAATATAGATGGCTTTCATCAGAAAGCCGGTAGCCACTCAGTTATAGAGCTACATGGAAGTTTAGCTATGGATAAATGTCGTGCTAACGGACATTCTATCGTGCATGATGTGAATAACTCATCGAAGTTACAACCAATGTGCATAGAATGCGGTAGCTTATTGCGGCCAGATGTTGTTTGGTTCGGTGAAACTTTACCTATTGCTGCTTATGATCAAGCCGAAATAATGTGCTTTAATTGCGATGTGTTTATCTGCATAGGCTGTTCTATGGATATTTATCCTGCTGCAAACTTACCTTATACCGCCTCTGCCAGTGGTTCCTACCTTATACAAGTAAACCCTAATCCTACTGATCTGAATGAGGTCGCCAATTGTAATTTGCTTGGAAATGCCGGAGAAGTATTGCCAGCATTATGGCAAGCGGTTTGGGAGGTTGATTTGTAACTACACAAGCTCAACGTAATATTCATTACGAGCTAAAAATAACAGCTTAATGTAATCGTTTCGTATAAACAGCTCATTATTAGCGCTATCTATAATCTGTCTTATAAAAAAATTAACTCATGCTAACGATGAAATATGTATTACTATTTTTAATTTCTACATCTGCATTTGCTAGATTAGAAAAGTCGCCATATGAAAAGTATTCCTCAACAAATAACTTTACTACATCTACCAAAGTCACATGGGAGGCCGTTGATAATATCAAAAAAGTGTGTAATGAAATACATATAAAATTAACTGGTAAACCTTATCCATACCCAGTTGATGCATGTACCACATATAAGAAAAAAGTATTGTTTTTCCAACAATTTGAATGCCATATAATAACCGCTAAAACAACGAATAATGATATTTTAGGTCATGAAATAAGGCATTGTTTTCAAGGAGACTTTCATAAATAAACACACTAAAAATTGCAGTGAGCGCTGAAGATATCGCAGATACGAAACTCAGGCAGCCTCGTAATTTATGTTTTCATTAGATGAATTAGCGCTAATATAGTTAGCGTCATTACAATGTTGTTTGAGTGACAATTTTGAAATATTAATAGGAGTATCTTCAGCCCAAAACCAACAGATGCTACGATCACTTTTTTTACAAGAATCAATGCCGGAAAAAATGGATTCTAGCGCATTCATGTCTCTTTGGAGTGTACGGATACTCACATCGTAGCCCTTATCAAGTAGCTTATTTTTTAATAAAGGAATGGTTAGAGTCATTGTGGGATAATGAGGCAAAAGATTGATAATATGGTAGAGACGAATTACTTGATCACTCATGATACAACCTCGAATAGTTTACTGTAGAAAATAGCAATCGGCATTACTGGGTTTACATAGCCAATTAATTAAAAATACTCATTACAACAAGTAATTGTTTGTATATTTTGATAACCATAACTACTATGGATAATCCTAATTATTTAAAGTTAATTAATTTTCCAAAAATCCAACGACAACTCAAATTGCCGTTTTTGTAATGCAGCAATTTCTTTTTGAATTGCACCCTCTTCCTCGAAGACGGCTAAAGCTTTAGTCGTTTCATATTCAGTTGGCACAGGAAGTAATACGTCTTGCAATTGTTTTAATTGAATAAAAGATACTGTGCCCCCCATATAAAGGCGACCTACTATTTCTCTGCCCAAGTCAGACCTAAGGAATAGGAATAACACCTTAGCATTAAGGGGACTATCTTGATGCAATCTAACGACTACACTTGATCGTCCAGCTAACCAATAATCTTTAGGAGCATCTTCAGGCACAATCCCCACTTTACCGACACTTCCTTTTATAACAATAATAATGTCGTTAGGGCGAAGGAACATGGACTTCATTTTATTATTACCCTCTATTTTTAAAGGTTTACTTGCACTCTGAATATAGCCAAAATTTGGTAAATCTGAAGTTCCAACTTCTGCAACCTCCAAACCTTCAGTTGTATTAACAAGTGCTCTGTGGGCAATTAAATCTGCAAAACTGTGCAATGGAATACAATCCATCTCAGCTATTATTTTTGCTGCTGCGCTTTCTTTTTTATTTAAAATATAGTGCGAAACAACCAGTAACGAATTTTTATTTAAGATTTCATCTATCGCAATATTTTTGACATTTTCATCTTCATAACTTGAGTTAATGACCTGAATCAACTTTTCTATATTAATCAATTTAGCTTGTGTTTTAGACTTTACAAATGAATAATCAGGTGTGTCTGTATTTACAAAGCGCACCTTATGACATTTTTTTTCCGTATTTAAAATAACAATAGAAAAACCAACCATACTGGTACCTAAGAGTCCTCTTGGCATATTTATTACAGATTCTACCTGCTGATCCTTAATAAGATCTTCTCTTAGAGATCCATCGGTACTAGAAAATAAAAATGACTCCGGCACTGTAATAATAATTCGCCCTTTAATTTGTTTTAATAAATGGGATATGGTCAAACCCGAAAACGATCGCGTTTTATGTTTAAAACGGCCTAATAAATCGTACTCGTGAATAGTTTTATCAAGAGATCCTCTAAATCTTAAATGCGATATAGCTAGAGGTAATTTAACTAATTCCCCATTCGCAACCAATCCAGGATTTATAAACAAATCATCGTGTAAAATCTTAATAGGCTGTCCAGATATAATGGTCGCAATTAAATTAGAGTAACCAGTATCAGAATCTGTCTCCACAATTGGCTCACCCTTATTACTAATAACTCGTCCAACTAATTGCCCAGTGCTTTCCCATGGCAAGTACACTTCTTTATTAGCTATATCTCCAGCCAATAAAACCATAAAATCAGCCAATTCTTTTGGTATATTGG
>CAMDNJ010000153.1 GCA_945902915.1 Crenothrix polyspora
TTTTGTGGTTGCTATTGACGATTACGTTTATTTAATTCCTTATGTGGAATCGGAAACTGATATATTTCTTAAAACCATTATTCCCAGTCGAAAAGCAACCAAACTTTATCTTGGAACCAAATCATGAAATCAATTATCTTGGACTCAGAAGAACAAGACCTGTTAGAAGCCTTTGAAGCTGGAGAATTTCAATCAACGATAACGCCTGAGCGAAAAAAAATTATTGAAGCCACAGCAAAAAAATCTTGCCAACAAAATAAGCGCGTTAATATAAAAGTGTCTGAAAGCGATTTAACAGCCATTCAAAAAGCGGCTTTACAGCAAGGCATTCCTTATCAAATATTTATTACTAGTATTTTGCATAAATATGCTTCTGGTACGCTTTATGAAGTCAGTCATAATCAATAGGGTAACTGATTAGTGGGGTATCAAGCGGGTTGAGCATTATATAGGATTGTATTATTTATGCTGAACGTTTGGAGTGCAATAGCTTCAGCTATTGCTTTATAAAACAGCTAAAGCAGTTTTACTCCAGACCAAACGTTTAGGTTCGCAAGTTATTGAGGCATGCAAACGTTTCGATCGGGGTTGCAAACCCCGACCAGAATCGGATTGAAATAGTCGATGGGTTTTAGGTTGTTTTTTACTTACTTTACAACCATAATAAAACTTTATTAATTCTATTAGAAGGGACTATTTATGGCTACTGTTAAGTTATCAGACGATTTTATCTATGATGTAAAAGTAACCGCACAGGCTATGCACCGATCAATACCTAAGCAAATAGAGCATTGGGCTAGGCTAGGCAAAATAGCTGAAGAAAATCCTGACTTGCCCATTGGCTTTGTAAAAGATATTTTAATTAGCTTACAAGAAGTTGAGGCGAATGAAGTGTCTGAGTATCAATTCGGATGATTAAGATTATTCAGTCTGGTTTGTTTTCAAGATCCATTAAGAGATTGCATCCTAACGAAAAAGAAAAGCTAGATAGTGCCGTTATGGCCTTAATTGATAATCCAGAATTAGGTGATTCAAAAATAGGCGACCTTTTGGGAGTTCGTATTTACAAGTTTAAATTCAATGCTGACAAAATGCTTCTGGCTTATCTTTTCGACATACAAACCAATAAACTTACGCTTCTATCCTACGGCTCACATGAAAACTTTTACCGTGATTTAAAAAAATCTCTATAAAAGTCACCAAGCGGGACGGGGTTTCTCATGCGGGACGGGGTTTGCAACCCCGTCCCAAACGTTTAAAGTTTCGCAAGTTATTGAGGCATGTAAACGTTTCGGTCGGGGTTATAAACCCCGACCGGCGGGGGTTGAGCATTATATAGGATTGTATTATTTATGCTGAACGTTTGGAGTGCAATAGCTTCAGCTATTGCCTTTTAAAACAGCTAAAGCAGTTTTACTCCAGACGAAAAATACTTAACGCTCTAATGCACCGCATCCCAAATAGGTTGTAACAAGGTCTGGCATTGGCTTTCAAAATGCTCATCAAGTATCTCTCCTCGGTTGGCCATATCTTCGAAGCGTGACGGGGTTTGCAAACCCGTCACTCACGTTTCAAAAACTATTAAAACATCCAAACGTTTCAGTCGGGGTTGCAAACCCGGACCGGCATGGGATTGAGCATTATATAGTATTGTATTATTTATGCTGAACGTTTGGAGTGCAATAGCTTCAGCTATTGCCTTTTAAAACAGCTAAAGCTGTTTTACTCCAGACACAAAATACTTAGCGCTCTAATGCACCGCATCCCAAATAGGTTGTAACAAGGTCTGGCATTGGCTTTCAAAATGCTCATCAAGTATCTCACCTCGGTTGGCCATATCTTGATATAAGCGGTTAATTTCTGGTTCGTAAGCTTGCAACACAGCCCTGTCTAGCCATTCTTTGGCGGCAGCTATAGCCGGTTTGCTAGCTCTAGTACTGGTTTGTAATGCCTGCGCCTGTTTAACATAGACTAATGCCGCTTCTACAAAAAAAGCATTGGGCGTTTTGTGGCCGGCGCAATAAATAGCCACTAAGGCCGCCAACAAATCAGCTGAGCCTTGTTCAGGTAAAAAAACGATATCTTCATCCGTACTTAATAAGTAAGTGCTTTGTGGGGCTAGCTGATTCAAGACACAATGCTGCAACAGCGCATTGATAAAGTCTTTGCCTTTAAGATCAGCATAACGATAAATCAGGCTTGCTTGTTCATAACGACTACCCAATTTCCCTACCAGACGATACTGATTAACACAGATATCAATGGCACTCTCTTCTATAGGCGCACCTAAGTTTTTTTCTTGGATGCGCATCACGAAGTCTTCAACGGTCGATTGTTGCTTTGCAAATTCTAGCTCACCTAAGACCCCTGATAACCAGCGCCCTTGGGCTTGTAGTTTTTTTACCGAGAGCTGTTCTCCTAACAGCCGTTGCTCTATCCAATCATGACAAATACTATAGCCGTCCATTTTATCGATGACGAAGGGTTCACATTCCTCGGTTTGTGCACTAATGCCCTGAAAGCGTAGCGTTAATTGCTGGCGCATAAAATGTCGTTGAGGATGTTGATAAAACGCTAATAAATCGGCGATATCGATAACATTGTTTTCCTCAGTGGTAAGTTCGCCTTGCCACCAATCTGCTGGTGTTATCTCGGGCGTTTGTAAGGCCTTAGCGGTTTCAAGATCTGCACTAGTAAAACTCACTAAACCAGGACTGCCATTAAAATAGCGATGACTGAAGGATTGCAAAGGTTCGCGTATGATCAGATCTTGCAGTTGATAGCTATCTTGTAATACTTCAAGCAACTCGCTAATCACTACCGATGGAAAGATAGTCTCATTATTGGCGATAGATTGGCCAATATAAGTCATAATTAATTGTTGTCGGGTGGACAATAGGATTTCTAAAAACTGATAGCGATCATCGGTACGGCGCGAGCGATCACCTTTACGAAAATGCTCTTTCAATGATAACAAATCGAAGGTCGGGCTTTGATCTATTTTTGGAAACTCACCCTCATTCATGCCCAACAAAGCGATGACTTTAAAAGGAATAGAACGCATCGGCAACATAGAGCAAAAGGTTAATTGCCCTCGTAAAAAACCTTGAGACGATTTGCTTTCACAAACCCGATCTTCTAGCCAGCTAGTTATAATCGGCAACGCCAAAAGCTCGTTATGAACATCCTCTAAATCAGCCGATAAGGCTGTTAATAGCTCATGCAGTTGTTGCTGTTCAATAGAGCCTGTTGGCCCTAGCAATTGTTCAGCATAATAGTTCAACTGAGTTGTCCAATTGCTTAAAGTCTTAGGGCGTTTTAGTTCATTTTTCGCTTTAAACAATAAGTTCATAAAGCTGCACAAACCGCCTAAGGCTTGCGCTGAAGAACCTTCAATATCGGGAAACGGCAAAATATCACAAACGAACTCGTCCTCTGAGCCTACCGCATAGCCCATCAATAATCGATCCAAGGCCGCTTGCCAGGTGTTTTCCTTAAGTTCTGGCAAGCCTAGCTCTTTTTTATGTTGAGCCGATTGGCCCCAGCGTATATGGGTCGCTTTTAACCAATATTTAATTAATTCTAAATCGGTTTCAGATAAAGAAAAATTGTTATAAATTAGCGGTTGTTCTAATAAGTCCAAGACACTATGCCAGCCCAAGCGGCTTTGACTCAAAGCCAAGAAGCGAATAAAAGCATCTAAAGTGTTATTGCTTAAACGTAAACTACGGTCGGCAATGGCATGTTGTATATCGCTAAAGACCGCCGAAATAAACGGTTCGTAGACTTCAATATCAACAGCCATCACCACAATATCGCGTAATTCCAAGTTCGCATCGTGTTCTAAAGCCGCTAATAATTGATTTTTTAAGACCTCGACTTCACGCAAGCGTGAATGACAGGCATGAATACTAATTGAATTATCTGCGTGTAAAGGTCTAACGTTGCACTGTTCATCGAGTTGATTAGCTAGAATATCGTTTTGTAGTTTTTGCAGCACCGTAGCTGGCAGGCTTGGTTGAAAACTCTCTGGTTCAAAATCAGGATTGAGTTGTTCTTGCAGCATAGCCTGAAACTCTCGACCCTGTTGACCTAATGAAGACAATAAAGGATGTCCATCATAAATTTCATCTTGTAAACGTTGGCGCTTACTGACTAGATCAGCCCAGTAACTTTCGCAAGGATTCAGTAAGAAAAAATGTACATCACAATGTTTAGCTAAGCCGTCTAAATAGCTCAAAAATATCGGCGGCATAGTATTAATGCCAAACACCAAAATGCGCTCAGGTAACATTTCACTTAAAACACCGGCTTGACTATTATTAAATTTAGCTATAGCCTCCAACCATAAGGCACCGCGATGTCTATCGCCAGTTTGTTCACAAATCGCTAACCATAAAGCTCGTTGCCAACGTTCAGTAGCATTGTCATAAAGCAAGTCACCTTTTTGCCAAAGACCGAGCATCTCAGGTCGCATCATTTGATATTGATCAAAAATTTGCGCCAACTGTTTAGCTAGTTGATAGCGTTTTAAGTCTTGATTATCGGTAGCTAAATAATGCTTTATTGGTAAAAACTCAGCACTATCAAGCTTCCTCAATAAGGCTTCAATACGCCATAACATCAAATTACGATCAAAGGCGGCATCATTTAAGCGACTGTCGACACCTTGAGCTAAAGAACTAAAAAACTTACCTGGAAATAAGAACTCATAATTAGCCCAAACCTTAAGCTGTCCTGCTAATTGTTGCGACAACCAACGCTCCATGCCCTGACTTTGAATTAAAAACACTTCCTTAGCTAAGGGTGATTTTAAGGGCATCGTTTTAATGACATGAGTCAAATGCCCGACTAAATTTTCGGTTTTATTGGAGCTATGAAGGATAAACATGGCTAAGTTTATATGCTGTAAATGAGGGCTGACTAAGGTTAGCGATTTGGTAATCTATCACACTATAAAATTAAAGGCATTTTTAGCAAAATATAATCTTCATTACATGCTTCTCGTGCCCGTCAATGTCTATTGGATGTCATTGTCGGGCGACGATAAACCCGTCTCCCGACCTACGCGACCGCTTTGTCCCTTCTTAAGTTGGATGCCAATGAGCTTAGCTTAGCTTTGTTTGCAACTCTTCATAACTACCGGTGAACTTTGACCCCATGCTTATTCTCCTTGTTAATTAATTCTCTTCAAACTCCGCATTACCAAACTTCAAAACATTACAGTTCTCTTTAATAGAGCGTTGCATAGCTTCATCAAAGCCCTCTCTGGTTGAGGTTGCTTGAATCTCGATTGAAATCTTTACTTCCACACCTAATTTAGACGTAAATTGTTCAACGACTTCATCGACAATATTAGCAAAGT
>CAMDNJ010000154.1 GCA_945902915.1 Crenothrix polyspora
ACTGCCAATGTTGAGCAAAGTGTGTGAACTTACAAACCTATGAACATAAATAATAAGAAGTCCTTACACGAAATTGCCTGCGGCATTGATTTTGGTACCTCAAATACCACGGTTGCTATTGCTAATAATCTCGATACATCAATCATATTGGTACCGGTAGAAGATCACCATGTAACCATTCCCTCAACCATTTTTTTCCAATCTGATAGTCCTAGTGCTTTGTTTGGTCGTCAAGCCCTGAATGCATATATTGGTAGGGAAGAGGGGCGCTTTATGAGGAGTTTTAAGCGTGTACTGGGTACGTCGCTGATGAAGGAAGGCACGACTATCAGCGGCAGACAAACACAATTTGAAGCTATCATTGGACCTTTTATAGCACATGTTAAAAATAAAGCGGAATTACTGGCTGATAAAGACATTAATGCTGTGGTAGCAGGACGCCCAGTGCATTTTGTCGATGGTAATGATAAAGCTGATCTAGCTGCTGAAAGCCAGCTTAAAAGCATATTTTCGGAAGCAGGTTTTAAGGAGATTAGTTTTCAATATGAACCTATCGCTGCCGCTTTTGCTCACGAATTAGCCATGGGCGATAAAGAGCGCTTAGCGGTTGTCATGGATATTGGTGGCGGTACCTCTGACTTTACTATTATGCGTTTATCCGGAAGATATATACAAAAGCTTGATCGTAAGGATGATATTTTGGCCAATGCAGGGATTAGGATAGGCGGTAATGATTTTGATCGTACCTTAAGCTTGGCGTGTTTTATGCCTTTATTAGGTATGGGGTCTTTGTGGGGAGCAAAAGGTTTGAATTTCCCTTTGACGCCATTTTTTGATTTAGCTGAACTGAGTAAAATTCAGTGTATGTATACGCGAAAATATAAGCGTGATTTAAACGCACTCATTAAACAATCAACGAATAAAACCTTAACCCAGCGCTTGCAGTTTGTTGTGGAAGAAGAATTAGGTCATAGTTTAATGGCCTCCGTTGAGGACAGTAAAATCAACTTGAGTTCTAATGAACAAACTTTAGCCGACTTATCTTTTATTGAAACAGGTTTGCAGTCTGAGTGTAGTCGTAATCAATTTGAAGACAGTCTCTATGCAAATCTGGCCAGTATTATAGATACTATCAATGCTTGTGTTTTACAGGCAGGCATTACAGCCGATGCCATAGGCTTAGTGATATTAACAGGGGGCGGTACTGCGATACCCGTTATTCAGAAGTTGACGCGTCAATTATTTCCTGAAGCCGAAATAGCTGATGGTAATCGATTATCCAGTGTGGGTTTTGGTTTAGCTTGCGATGCTAGGCGTTATTATTTAAATAGTCACTAAACAAATGGGCTAAGGCCTTAAAGTTCACTTTCATGGCTAGCAACTTAAGGCGGGACAACTGCAACTCAGACGAAAGGCTCAAGGCGAAAGATTAAGTCTAGGAGCTTAGCAAGGTAAGGCGGCGCAGAGACTAGGCTTAACCCTTCGCCTTTTGTCTGCTCTTAAAAGAGCCCCGTCTTAAATTGGTAGCCCATTTATATAGGATGTGCTGAACGGCAGTGAAGCGCATCACCATGATAGAGCGATGCGCTTCACTATCGTTCAGCACATCCTATAGGGGTATTTTATTTTTTTCGAATTACCTAAGCTGAAAACTAACTAATCATTTAAGGAAAAAGACATGTTTTCCATTTTATATGGCATCGGCTCGGCGTTGTCATGGGGCGTGGCAGATTTTGCTGGTGGTCTCGCTTCTCGTAAGATGAGTTTGTATCTCGTAGTCTTTTACGGATACATAGTCGGTTTGCTGGCCTTACTACTTGCTGCAGCACTTTATCCTGAAGCTCTCCCAGAGCCAGAGACCCTCATGTTTGCGGGATTAGCCGGCATAACAGGCTCCCTTAGCTTACTGGTTTTATTTTACAGTATGGCCTTAGGGCAGATGAGTATCGCAGCTCCAGTCTCAGCATTATTTGCCGCGACGCTTCCTATCATCGTTGGCATCTGCACGCAGGGGCTGCCTGATGTTATGCAATTGGCAGGTTTTGGCTTCGCTCTGCTTGCGGTGTGTTTAATTTCCATAGGGGATATCAAGCAGCCCTTTCGCCTTGATCGGTTATCTAATTTGCTGCTTCCAGTTTTAGCGGGGATCGGTTTTGGCTGTAGTTTTATAGCCATGCATTACGCGATAAGCGCTAATGCTCCAGTCATTTTGCTTATGATCGCCTCTTATATGACAGGGACTCTGGTGACGTTCATGTTTGTTAAGATTCGACGCGAAACATTCTCTATTCAAGGTAATGCAATGGCTGTAGTACTAATCCACGTCGTTTTTAATGTGGGCGGAAATTTTTTTTATATACAAGCGCTCAAGACGGGGCGTTTAGATATCTCCTCTGCCTTGGGTTCCCTTTATCCCGGTGCAACCGTTATGCTTGCTTGGTTAATTCTCAAAGAGCACTTATATCTCACGCAGTGGGTAGGCATCATAGCTGCATTAATAGCTATTATGCTTTTTACGGTTTAGTTTGTGACTCCAATAGGAGGGCTCGTGTATTTGTGTCCAACTGATTTTATATGGATATTGATTCTTAACGTCCAAACAATTTATCGTAGTAAGCTATTTTTTCTTTTAACATCAGTAATATTTTCTGTAGCTGGAATTACTGTTCCTAGCTACTTTTGATTATCTAAATATTTAACAACTGCGTATTTTGAATTGAGTTTTTCAGAGGATTCATAGTTCTTAGCATGGATATGAACGCCATAAGCATAAGCCGACGCGCCACCTGCTGAGTATAAACTCTCAAGTTGAGATTGAGTGTGCAATTTAATAACGGCATCTCCGCCTACTTCTCGTGCCTTTTTAACGATATTGCTACGACTTGACATTTCTAACAAGCCGGTTTCACGAACATCATCAATAAAGCCCAGTACCTTAAATTTACGAGGTGGCTCACCATCATCCCAAATGTCCATTTCATCAATGATGGCCTTAGAGCCACCTTTTCCTTGTACTATGCCTGACTGAGAGCCTTCAAACGATTTATAATCAGTTTTTACGAGTGAACAACCTGAAATTAACAGGGCTATGGCTACTGTGGGAAGGTTTATCTTTATCATATTATTTTGTGTAGTTGAATGGAGCCACCTATATAACTTTTATGTAGCTTAGTTTGTTAGTGGTGAGCTTAGTAAATGTTAAGGCTGGATTTTATCTTAAATCTAAGTTTAGTTGGTTATAATATTTTAATTTTTTATTATTATGGCATCAGCTTTTCTTATGAGAAAAGCGACAACTATGGCCTTATTCAATTTGGATAGTGCTGATTGCTTTACTATATAACAGCCGCAATTGAGTAGTTTATAAAGTAAAAGCGATAGTATTAAGGCGTGATTCTAAGTAGCGTAGCAGGTCTTTACCACTTACTAAATCATTATCATCTATCACTAAGGCTTGCTGGTCGCTTAAGACACCCCAACGAGTTAATTGGCTTTTTAATTGTTGGCGTTGATGCGCGGTAAAATGATAGCGCTGTAGCAGTTCATTATATAACGGGGGTTCAGCTACGGTAATTAAAGTCGCCAGAGCGCTAGTCTGTATGAGTAATGTTTCAATAGTCGATAATTGTGCGGCTATCAATGCGCTAACCTGTTTCGCATTAATCGCATCAACTGATGAGTCTTGATTGTCTGAAATGACTTTTAAACAGACTATTAATTCGCTAGTAGTAAAGCGGACTGCTGTTTCATAAAAGGCAGAGGCTTCCATATCACACAGTTCTGATTCATGATACTGGCTCTGTGGTTTGGATACGGTTTGTAGGCTGGCGCGTTGACAAGGTGCGCTGCTTATCAAGCTTGGATAATAGCTTTTTTGGCTATCGACATCGGTAATCTTGTCGATTAGGAATAGTTCACCTAAGGGCTGATGTTGATGGCCCGCTATGCCAATATTGACTAAAACTGGATGTTCAGCTGAGGTATAGCGTGCTTGTGTATAAGCCACAGCGGCGGCCATGGCGCTTTTGCCTAAGCCACTGACGGCAAGGCAGATATCATTATTTAAGTAAACAGCGAAGGCGTGTACAGCTAAATCCTTTTTAAGTTTGTAGTGCTCAAT
Organism: Crenothrix polyspora; assembly: GCA_945902915.1. GTDB lineage: Bacteria > Pseudomonadota > Gammaproteobacteria > Methylococcales > Methylomonadaceae > Methylobacter_C. The sequence continues at coordinate 4,121 of CAMDNJ010000154.1, forward strand.
AAAGGCTTTGGCTTCACAGGGTAGTGCTGTGTATATAAATATCTTGTAGGTGTTTAATGACTTCATTTATTATAGTTGTTCTGTTTTTGACGTTTGTTTAGGTAGGTTGGGCTAACGGCTCTATCGTTAACCCAACATTGAAGCCGAGAATAATGAGGGTTGCGAAAAGCATGCAACCCAACACTGCTGATGATACGCAGTCACAACGATTTATAAAAAACAAATAATGAGGTCGCTATCGCGACGATTTTTTGAATCGGGTATTCGTACCCGAAGGCGAGATACTTTCTTTTGCGCAGCCTTTAGAAAGTATCCAAAGAAAAGGCGGCTCGATTGTAGCTCGATCTGCGCTCCTCGGTTTTGCCTTGGGTCGGTAGAGAGGGCGTCCTGCCCTCCTACCGACGCACGGCATCCATGCCGCGCCCCTTCGGGCTAATCCCGACAAAACCTGCGGTGCTCGGCGCGGCAAACGAGAGTAAAACAACGTTACTGCGTAACATCAGTTAGTAACTCAGCAAGTACCGATTTTAAGGCATTCATATTATGTTTACTAAAACCCTACCGATCATTTTTACCTATACTCAATTATTTACTCGGCTAGAAGCGGGTATATTTTTAGCTAGCCTATTTTTGCTAGTGTATTGCTATACGCCAGCGGTTAAAAGTACTTGGCGAGATAGCTCGTTTAATGGTTGGTATCAAACCTTATATTCAGCTTGGTTAGGTGAAAGTTCATTGTGGCGGGCTTTTTGGCCTTTCTTTGTCTTAGTTAATGTCATACTTTATTACATTGATTACCGCGCAATGACCGAAACCTATACGATTGCCAGTTGGAAAACGGTGCATGGTATGTTATTGCTACCCATCGTGTGGTGGACGCGTTCGGTTTGGGTGTGCTCACAAAATTCGCGTTATAAACTATTCAGTAGCGCTGCTCGCACGCTGACTATTTATCTATTGCTAGAGTTTATTTTACGGTTTTATATCAGTACTCAGATACCCCAGACATTTTTTGACTGCCGCTTGTTAACATTAGAGTATGGCGATTGTATCTAAGTTAACGGGCTACCAATTTAAGACGGGACACTAGCTTAAGCGTCTACTTTTAGACCATAGGTATCTACACAAGTAAAATTTGCGTATAGACCAAACCCCAGTGATGTAAATCCTGAAACTGAAGTTATAACCCCCCGTAGGGGCGTATTGCA
>CAMDNJ010000155.1 GCA_945902915.1 Crenothrix polyspora
AATACTAGGATCTAATGTGTCGATAATATGACTAATAGTTGTAATATGAGTCAACACATTATCGTTATTATAGGTTTTACCCATTAAAATATGATCTTTATTATATTCATAAGTAGTCCCTTGCTTGGTAGCTGAATTATAGCAGTCCGCCAAGGTCTTCCATCGTCCCTTAGTCATGGCAATAGGAATAATAGAGGTTGGCGGTGGTTTTATGGGTTTTGGTAGAGATAATTTGGTGCATTTAATTTGTTTAGTGATATGAATTTGGCTATTATCACTATCTATTTTTGTTGAGTCAGCATCAATCTCCTCTGCTAAATCATTTAAATGTAGTTGATAGTCTATCGTTGCAACATGATGTCCTGCAATATCCCCCTTATCCTGTAATTGAAAAGAAAATAATGAGGCGTTTTTGTCATAGTGAGTTTTTGACAAGCTAATCATTTTGACATTTTTATTAGCTAATAAAGTTTCGTTAAACAGGTCAGTTAAAAACAAAGGGTATGCAGTGCTTTCCGTTTCAGAAAATAGCAAAGTCCCTAGTTCACCGAACGGGCAATTATAGAAATACTTAAAGTTTTTAATCTTAGTTAAATAATCTGCATCCGATAGTCTATTTTTTTGATAGGCAATTTGATTTTTTTTAGAATCTTTTGAGTAGGCTTGAGTTGAAAGCGCGCATACAAGAGTTGCAAGTAAAATGCGAGATATAAATTTCATACAATTACCTATCGTAGTTACTTTAGATTAAAGTCCAATTGATGCGAGGACTAAGGTGGATGCTGCTGAAGGGGGATTTAAAGCAGATATACGCGTTAATACGTACGCATTAATAGAGAAGTCAGAGGCAAAAAAAAAGCTGCGACTCGAAGAGGCGCAGCTTTTTTAAGCTTTAGCTACACTATTTAAGCAATAGCCTTTACTTTTGAATTCAGTCTGCTTTTGCCGCGTGAAGCTTTATTTTTATGAATAATACCTTTAGTGACGGCAGAATCAATAATTGGCTCTACAATTTTATAGGCGGCTTGTGCTTTTTCTTTGTCGCCAGCTTTAACTGCGGCAAGTACTTTCTTTATAAATGTACGTAGATTGCTACGTTGTCCTGCGTTGCGAATACGGCTTTTTTCCGCTTGTTTCGCGCGCTTTTTAGCTTGTGCTGTATTAGCCATAGTAACTCGTGCGTCGGTTTTAGTTTAGAGTCATGCATTATCTTTTTAAATGTTATAGTTGTCAACTATTAACATATTGAAATGGAGTTACATTGAGTCAGCAACTGTTTAAGTCGACTGCTATAGTCAGCACTATGACGTTAATCTCCCGTTTACTGGGTTTTGTACGTGACATGCTGATCGCACGAATTTTTGGTGTGGACTTAGCAACAGATGCTTTCTTTGTAGCGTTTAAAATCCCTAATTTTTTTCGACGTTTATTTGCAGAAGGTGCTTTCGCGCATGTATTTGTGCCTGTATTGATTGCTAATAAGGCGCAAGGTAAGCAAGTAGTCTTAAAATTATTGATAGAAAGAACTGCGGGCACTTTAGCAGTTATTCTCGCCGCCATCACCTTGCTTAGTATGTTAGTTGCTCCATTGCTAATATGGATACTAGCACCCGGCTTTGCATGGCAAGGTTTGCAACATGATTTGGCGGTCAAAATGTTGCAGATTACTTTGCCGTATTTATTATTTATTGGTTTAGTGGCTTTTGCTGGCAGTGTATTAAATGCACAGGGTAAATTTGCGATTCCGGCTTTGACGCCCGCATTTTTAAATATTACCATGATTGCTGCCGCTATCTACTTAGCGCCAGAAATGGATGTGCCCGTTATTGCGTTAGCGTGGGGGGTTTTTGCCGCAGGTGTAGTGCAACTATTATTTCAAGTTCCTACGTTAATGCGTTTAGGTTTGATTAGAAGATTCAGGCTGGGCTTTCATGATGTGGAGGTGAATAAAATTTTAGGCTTGATGGTGCCCGCCATATTTAGCGTATCAATAACACAAATTAATTTATTGGTAGATACCTTAATGGCCTCGTTTTTAAAGACCGGTAGTGTTTCATGGTTATATTATTCAGATCGTTTAGTAGAGTTTCCCTTGGGGTTGCTAGGCTTGGCATTGGGGGCTGTAATATTGCCAAGTTTAGCAAGCAGTCATGCTGCAGAAAATGCGACGGCTTTTTCTGATACTTTAGACTGGGGTTTACGTCTGGTTTTATTAATAGGTATGCCAGCTACCATCGGTTTGTTTTTGTTAGCCGAACCCATGCTATCAACATTATTTCAATACAAAGAATTTAGCGTAACTGATGTTTATTACTCAGGATTGAGCCTTAAGGCTTATTCAATTGGTTTGATAGCTTATGTGGCCATCAAAGTGTTAGTGCCAGGCTTTACATCGCGACAAGATGTGAAAACGCCGGTGCGTTATGGTATGTATGCCATGTTAGCAAGCTTAGCTTTAAATGTAGTGTTGGTATATCCTTTGGAGCATGCAGGGCTTGCTCTAGCAACCTCTTTAGGTGCATTTATTAATGCAATCTTATTACTAAAAAAATTATTGAAGGGTGATATTTATCGTCCAACAGGGTGCTGGCGCCCATTTATAGTTCGTATTTTATTGGCGAGTATGGTCATGTCAGCTGTACTTTACTACTGGGTGGATGTTGCGTGGTGGAATCAATGGGGCTCTTTGCAGCGCTTGCTTAATTTAACAAAATGGATCGTGATAGGAGGTAGTGTTTATGTAGGGACACTATTTATACTAGGATTTAAATGCCGTCATTTAAAATAATTTACAAATAATGTGGTTATTTAAATAAATAATGAATACTATTTTATTTAGTTAGGTATAATGGACTCTGGATTAAAAATCTGATTTACTCTCTGCTTACCTTTTCGATCTTTCTTTTGTTAGTAGCTCGTCCTTGTTTCATTAAGTAATTTCTAAATTGACCCACTATCCGCCTTAACAGGCTTCATTACTTTATATTTTATTAAGGACTCATTATGTCTACTTTAACAACTGGCACAGTAAAATGGTTTAACTCAGATAAAGGCTTCGGTTTTATCGAGCAAGCTTCAGGCCCAGATGTATTCGTACATTTTCAACAAATCAACAATTCTGGTGGTTACAAATCATTAGATGAAGGACAAAAAGTACAATTCAGCGTAACACAAGGCCAAAAAGGTCCACAAGCTGAAAATGTAACTGTAATCTAAATAAGTGATCAACTTTAATAGATTGTAATTTTTTATTAAAGCTATTGAACTTATTAATACGGGCTATATCTGATAGCCCGTAAAACTACTTGGGGGCGACATGGCTTCGACGTGGGTAGCAAAACCTTAAGTGCATGCCGAGGACTGTACACCTCGTAAAATCTACAGAAAATAAGTATTCGCAAATGACGAAAACTACTCAATGGCTCTAGCTGCTTAAACACAGCACCATTCCTTTGACCATCTGTGCTTATGCGGGTGGAGTTCGGTTCGCCGAACGCTCAGAGGTCATTTACATAAGATCGCGCTGAAATCCGTCCGGTGTGGATGCGCTAAAACCTTACGGAATCGCTGATGATTTTCTTGGCTCGACGGGTGATCATTGGCTAAATTAAAGACGAGATAAGCATGTAGACCTTAAGGCGGAGTGCTTGCGGACGGGGGTTCAATTCCCCCCGCCTCCACCATTTCAAGATTTAATAAGATTCAAAGACGTACATTAAGCCCGCAGATCATCTGGTCTAGCGGGCTTTTTTGTGCCTGTAAGGTTCGTTGGGGTTCATTGACATTCAAATATTATGGGGGTATAAAACGGGGGTACATTCACTTTTACAAAAAGAGATACCCCCAAATGGCAATTTCAGATACCACCATAAAAGCCGCAAAGCCGCTACCAGACAAGTCTTATAAGTTATCTGATGAAAAGGGATTGCACATATTAATAAACCCCAACGGGAGCAAATACTTTAGGCTTAAATATCGTTTTGCAGGTAAAGAGAAAACTTTATCACTTGGCGTTTACCCTGAGACCACCTTAAAGCAAGCCAGAGAAAAAAGAGATATCGCCAGAAAACAAATTGCTGATGGTGTAGACCCAAGCGAAAACAAAAAGGCTGTTAAAGAATCAAGAGAGACAAGCGCAACTAATAGCTTTGAGATCGTCGCTAGAGAATGGGGGGCAAAAAAGGTTAATGACTGGGAGGATAAAAATAATCGCTCTAAGAGAATGTTAGAAAGAAATATATTCCCGTGGCTAGGTAGTAAGCCCATAACCGATATTTTGCCCATTGATATTTTAAATTGCCTAAGACGTGTTGAGGATCGTGGCACTATTGAAACAGCTCACAGAGTATTACAAATTTGTGGGCAAGTGTTTAGATATGCCGTGGCGACAAGTCGAGTTGATCGAGATATAACGCCAGACTTACGCGGAGCATTGCCACCAGCTAAAGGTGAGCATTTTGCCTCACTGACAGAACCGAAAGACGCTGCACCATTATTGAGAGCGATTGATATTTATACAGGCTCTTTTATTGTTAAGTCAGCCTTACAGCTTGCGCCATTGGTGTTTGTCCGCCCTAGTGAGCTGAGACAAGCAGAATGGGCACATATTGATGTAGAGGCTAAGGAGTGGCGGTATTTAGTCACCAAGACACAGACACAACATATTGTTCCGTTATCTACTCAATCTATTGAGATTTTAACCAAGCTACAGCCGCTTACAGGTCATGGTCGGTTTGTGTTTTCAAGCGCAAGGACACCAAACGGCTCTAGGCCTATGAGTGATGTGGCTATGTTGGCAGCTCTAAGAAGAATGGGATTTACTAAAGATGAAATGAGCGTACACGGTTTTAGAGCTATGGCGAGAACTATACTTGATGAAGTGCTAGGCTTTCGACCTGATTTTATAGACCATCAACTAGCACACGCGGTACGAGATGCCAACGGACGAGCTTATAACAGAACTTCCCATTTACCAGAGCGACATAAGATGATGCAATCCTGGAGCGATTATTTAGAAAAACTTAAGGTTGGAGCGGAAGTAATACAGTTTAAGCAGATTGTTTAAATACTACAGGTGGTGGTTTTATTAA
>CAMDNJ010000156.1 GCA_945902915.1 Crenothrix polyspora
TAGATTTTATTCAATTTGCACCCATAGAAAAAGTAATCTTTTATCGTAATGTTGTTGATAAATTTACGGGCAATCCCCGCTTTACAGCACCTGACATGTCATTAAGCGATGCCAGCGCAGCCGTCGATGCTTTAGAACAGGCCATCATAGCCGCCAGTGATGGCGGACATACCAGAATTTCGGAAATGCACGATCAAGAAAAATTAACCGATATCGTATTTCGCAACTTAGCTGCTTATGTAGACAGAATTGCCGCAGGCGATGAATCGACTATTTTAAGCAGTGGTTTTCATGAATCCAAACAACCGACTTATACCCCAAAAGCCATTTTAACCATGGTTGATGGCGCACATTCTGGTTCAGTCAAATTCATAGGCAAAGCAATTCCTAGAGCCGGCGCTTATCATTTTCAAATGTGTAAAGGTGCTATCCCTTTAACAGAAGACGGCTGGATCTTATGTGGCGTGAGCACGAGTGCTAATTTTGAGCTAAGTGGTCTTGATGTTATGTGTATCTATTATTTTCGAATAGCTGCAATCACCCCAGATGGCCTAACTGACTATAGCGCACCTGTCGCTAAAATGGTGGTTTAACCATTAGATTAGATTGGATGAGATGCCTACCTTAACCTAGCTAGAGTGATTTATGCCCGAGACTATTATGAATACAACGCCTCTTGTCGTTGATTTGGATGGCACGCTGATTCGCACCGATATGTTGCATGAATCAGCATTAAGAGTCCTGCGTGATCAGCCCTTGGCGATATTATTGATCCCCTATTGGTTATGGCTAGGCAAGGCTGTGCTTAAGATGAACTTGACTCATCTTACCGACTTTGACCCCAGTTCTTTGCCGTATCATCAGGAGTTATTGATCTGGTTAAAACAGCAACAAACACAAGGTCGAACGTTGATTTTATGCACGGCTACGGATCAAGTCATCGCCTTAGCGATATCGAAACATCTGGGTATTTTTGAGGCCGTTATGGCCAGTGATGGCCTAACTAACTTAGCAGGACAACATAAAGCCGAGGCTCTGGAGCAACGTTATGGCTATGCTGGCTTTGATTATGCTGGCAACTCACGCGCCGATATTCCAGTATGGCAATGTGCTCGTCAGGCCATCATCGTCAATGCCTCAGACAATGTGACTCAAAAGGCAAAAGAGGCTTGTGTCGTGGAACGGGTATTCCCTTCGTCTACTATTGGCTTTTCAGCTTGGCGTAAAGTGTTGCGCCTACATCAATGGCTAAAAAATGCTTTATTGTTTGTGCCTTTATTAGCGGCCCATCAACTGACCAACACCGAGGCATGGCTAGCACTTACTTTGGCTTTTTTCTCATTTAGCCTCTGTGCCTCATCGGTTTATATTGTTAATGATCTATTGGATTTAGAGAGTGATCGTCAACATCCACGAAAATGTAAGCGGCCGTTTGCAGCAGGTTTAGTGCCTGTCTCAGTTGGCGTTGCCTTGGCACCTTTATTACTACTGGCTAGTTTCGCCTTAGCTCAACAAGTCGGCGGTCATTTTATGTCCTGGCTGGTGTTTTATTTTGTATTAACCTGCGCTTATTCTTGGGGATTAAAACGCCTAATGCTGGTGGACTGTTTAACCTTGGCCATGCTGTACACACTTCGTATCGTTGCCGGTGCGGCCGCTATTAGCATGAGCTTGTCTTTTTGGTTACTGGCGTTTTCTGTGTTCTTGTTTTTATCGCTAGCCTTTGTAAAACGCTATGCAGAACTAGAAGTGCAGTTATTAAGTGGCAAACAAAAGACTCATGGCCGTGGTTATTTCACCTTAGATGCACCCTTGCTACAAACTATGGGTATGACCTCTGGTTATGCCGCCATCTTAGTATTGGCTTTTTATCTCAATAGCGATGCCGTTACTAAGCTCTATAAAATGCCAGAACTCATCTGGGCGGCAGTACCCATTATGTTATTTTGGATCAGTTGGATGTGGATGAAAGCGCATCGAGGTGAAATGCATGATGATCCCTTGGTTTTTGCCGTTAAAGATAAAGCCAGTTTACTAGCAGGTTTGGCTTTTGCAGTGGTTTTGGCCTTAGGTACAGTAGGTTGGGTATGGTAGCTGTTTCATCATGGGGACGATTGCGGCACCTTTCTTATTCTTGGAATAAATCATGAACATTGTCTTAATTGCCATTATTAGTATTATTTTATCCGTAGCCGCACAGTTTTTACTAAAAGCCGGTATGTCGAGTTTAGATATAAAACAAGCATTCGCCCAACCATTAACATTCCGCCTACCTTGGATAGTACTAACAAATAAATTTATATTCAGTGGCTTTACACTTTACGGCCTAGGAGCCGTGGTATGGCTCAAAGTATTGTCAACTTGGGATGTTAGCAAAGCCTATCCCTTGGTTGGATTGGGATTCGGCTTAACTGTTTTAGTAGGAATGGCTATGGGCGAAAGCATTACTGCCTATCGTGTGCTAGGAGTATTGTTAATTTGTGAGGGTGTATGGTTGGTCGCGAATTCTTAAATCAATAAAACCAATCGTATTAGGCTCTTTAGAATCCCATTAAATCCTGTTTTATTAAACAAACTTATATGAAATATAAATCAATAAGCAAAGATATTGCCATAATTACCACTCTTGCCCTTTGCATGGCAATTGCCAGCTATCTACTTTCCGGCTGGCTAAATGAGCAAACGCAAAACACACTCGTATGGCTTAATGATAGGTGGTTTGATGCGGATATATATCGAACATATTATGTTATGACAGATCGTTTAAGCGTAGAACATGACCGATCTTCTACACACCCATTATTTTCAATAATTGCATATCCAACTATGCAAGCCATGACATCAATATTAGGAATTGGTCCACCTCGAGCTCGACGACTACTTGTTGCAATATCAGCCGCCCTGTGGATAGGGTGCATTTATACTATTATGAGGCTAATAGATTGCAAAAAGTTAGACGCAACTATTTTTTCCGTACTAGCCTCCTCTAGCGCCTCATCAATTTTCTGGTTTGCAGTTCCAGAAACATTTGCTATAGGTTCAATATCTATATTGATTTCTTTAGCTTTTATTGCTGTTACTCGTTTTAAAAAAATTAACTGGCTCTGGTATGTATTATTAAATATTTTTACTGTGAGTATTACCATTACAAATTGGATGGCTGGTATAACGGTTACTTATCTCAAGCTTACATTTAGAAAGTTTATAGTCACGTTAGCGTTAGCATTAACCATTGTTCTCGGCGTATGGTTTATCCAAACCTCATTATTTCCCTCTGCTCATCAGTTAATTCCAAATGAAAAATCGAATATATTAATGGCAGAAAGTGGTGGTGTACTGACTTCACTTAAAGCAGTGCTTGCGCACAGTATGGTAGCGCCAAATTTATTGCTCCGACGTGATATCACCGAGGGCAGCAGCGCGCTGATTCTTTCATTCCAAGGAGCTTCACTGGGTTCCGGCAGTGTTTGGGGAGCAATCGCGCTTATTCCCTGGGCTTTACTTTTATGCCTAAGTGTCAGGAGTTTTATTACTGCCAATGTTGATTCAAGCTTTCGTTTAGCTCTCGTCATAATTTTAGTCGGTCAGATTTTTTTGCACATGATATATGGTTTCGAAGCGTTTTTGTACTCAATACATTTTTTACCGTTGCTCATTATTTTCGCAAGCTTAACTACTCTAACTCGCCATAGGAAAGTGGCTTTAATGCTTGCATTGATACTTATTCCTTTAGCACTTATTAATAATACGATGCAATTTAATAAATCAGGTATTTGTCTTGGAAAACTTAGATTACAAACAACTTTATCCGATGATGAGCGAAAAATGCTTAAGGATTCACCTCTGGGTGTTGACTCAGAGTATAAATGTGGTCATTAAATTCGACAATCTATAGACTATCAACGTCACCAGCTTTTGTTATACCTAGCAAGTAGCCTCGAAGAAGCAACGCGTAATCGAGGAATTCAGAGCGCCATATAACCTCGATTCCGCGTTGCTTCATCGAGGCTACCGACTATAAGCCTTATTAATCAAACGCTCAAGAAACACCGTTTAATATTGAAACAGATCGTGGCTCTGCCCGTTTTGAATTGCACAAAGAATGACAAGGGACCCAAAGACTATATGCCTTAGCTGCTCCCGTACTCGATGTACTTAAGCAGGGTCGTTTGCTGATTATCGATGAACTGGATAGTAGCTTACACCCTTTACTGGTTAGACGACTGGTGCGTATGTTCCATCAACCAGAGCTTAACCCAAACGGTGCACAACTCTTCTTTACAACACATTACTCTTCGTTGCTCGATCGAACCTTGTTTAGACGCGACCAAATCTGGTTTACTGAGAAAGATAATGATCAAGCCACTCGATTATATCCACTCAGTGATTTCAGTCCGCGTGAAAACGAAGCCTGGGAGCGTGGCTACTTAACCGGACGCTATGGTGCTGTGCCGTTTTTTAATGACCCACCTTTACTCGCACAAGCGGCAGGCTGACCGGTAACTGTACATGGGAAAAGAAAATCAACCCAAAGCGCGGCAAACCAAACAACTGGCCCGTAAATCAGGCCGACGTGAAGGTTATGAGCGTATTCTCATTGTTAGTGAGGGGAGAAAAACCGAACCGCTCTACTTAAATGAAATCCGTACCAAGTATCGCTTAAGCACCACTAACGTGCAGGTACAGCACAGCCAATATGGCACATCACCTTTACAAGTAGTGGAATACGCAGAACACCTGTTCATCAACGGCGACGAGAATAAATACATTGAACCCCATGCCTTTGAACAAGTTTTTGTCGTTTTTGACCGTGACGATCACATCACCTATCACCAAGCGCTTGGCAAAGCAGCGGCACTGAACGGCAAATTGCGCAATGATCTGAAACAACCTGTCAGCGTCCAAGCCATCGTTTCGGTGCCGTGCTTTGAATTGTGAAGGTTGGGTGCTGTTCTGGTGAGTTATTTTATTTGTATTTTCAGGGGTTGCTGGGTTAATGGTTACTGATCGAGTAACCACCTTTTGTACCCGTTTATTTCAGTTTTTATGTTAGAT
>CAMDNJ010000157.1 GCA_945902915.1 Crenothrix polyspora
GACGCCTTGTTCTTTAATAAGTTTAACGACTTCTAATTTAAACGTGGTATCAAATACTCGACGTTCTTTATTCATGATGATTTCCCCATTTTGATTGATTAAGTATATCAACCTATCTGGGTGTCTGTTTTTATTAGACCACTACAGTCCTCGATTCCGCGCTGCTATATCGAGGCTACGGACTCTCCCCCTTTTACAAAGGGGGAAGCTAAAACCATAATGCTTTCACAGTCTCTGGCGCTTATCCACTCTACAAAACTGTTTTACTCCAACTTAAATGAATGGCAGTCGTGTAGCTTGGGTTGCATGCTTTTAGCAACCTACACTACTCGGCATCAATGTTGGGTTAACGATAGAGCCGTTAGCCCAACCTACTGCAGCATCTACTAATAGATTCTTGATGGGTATTGATAGTCATTCCATCAAACATCAATGCATCAGCAGGAATATCAATCTATAAAGATGCCAGACAATTGTTTGGCGTCAATAGCCCTATCAAACCAGCGCTCAATATCAGCCAAAGGCGCATTAGAAATCAATGCAATAGTTTCAGCAGGAATAGGACCAAAACGCTTTGCTAAGAGTCTTTGTAGGGCTAACATTTCACCTTGCTGTAAACCTTCTTGTTTACCCTCAGCAATATAAGCCTTTGCCCACATTTCTACTTTATCGGCCAACATAACTCTAATCTCCTGTAAATCATCCACTTCGGGCAATAAGATACCGTATTCTGACTTTCTCATCAATGTCGCTCGCAACCAATGAGCAAACATTTTTCTTAAGTCCGGTCGGTCTTGTAACCAATCTATCAGCAATTTAACGATATCACTCACAGCACTCGGACTATCTGCGTGTTCTAAGCAAAAGACAGCCGCCACTAAATTATTTAAGGGCGCCAATTCACTATCGGTGTAGGTATTTTCATCAATCAGTAAATATTGCAGCGATGGCTTAAATTGACTAACCAAGCCCGGTACAACAGGAATCAAGTCCGCCACATTGGTCGCTGCTGTCCATTTCTGGCTGCCATTATAAAGAACAATCGGTAATATTGGCGGTAGACGGCCATCGGCCAGAGCATGACCTTGTTTAAGCAAATCTTGATACAGTAAACCGATATACACCATCATCCGCAGCGCCATGTACTTATCAACAGAGCTTTGGAACTCAATCAGTAAATACAGGTAAAGCCATTCACCATCGACTTTAACGCGCCAAACAATATCATCTTCGCGCTGTTTGAAGTCATCACTCACATAAGAGCCAGAGACTTTTTCTAATGTTGAATAATCCAGAGTATGCAGCCAGTCATCGGGTATAAAGCCCATGATCAAATCACGAACTAATTCTGGATTAGAAAAGAGAAACTTATAACTGCTGTCGTGGATTTTACTCATGGGAGGATAATAAGCTTAAGTCGCTAAAATGTATGACGAATTCAAATCATAAGTACACGGATTTTGCGAGGCAATGCTTAATTTCTATACGTTTATTATTTAAAAAAATTGCTTAGAAAAATTAGCAATGGCAATTGCAATAAGAGCGCCCATCATCCATTTAAGCAAATTAAGGTCTGCTTTAATAGGAGCAAGCTCAATCTGCAAGTCTTTTTTAGTCACTAATTCTGATTCTTCAATGGCCGATCGCATAGCTTCAGTTAATCCCTCTGCTTGTTTTTGATCAAAGCCCGCTTCTTCCAATTTACGAACAAATCTATGTGTATCAAATGTAATCGTTGCCATAACAGTCCCCCATAAAATTTTAAAAGTCATTAGTATAGCAAAGGATTAGATTAACAAACATAACTCTCATTATAAGAAGAATAGTAAGAAATATGATTATATAAACTGAGCGACTTACTACAACCCCCCTACATAAATCCGTGAATGGACTTTTCCTACACACAGCAACATTCGTATTGTTTTAACCACCATAAACCAAAGCATAATAAACCAGCTTGATGACTTCACTGACACAAAAAAATAGCCATCTAGGTTCTTGCCACCAACGACCGGTATGCCAAGATGGAATATCACTGGGTATCAAGCGATAAGACAAACCATTCTGTTTAAAAAGAGCTTCTAAGCAATAATTAATGCGCTGAATATGGGGTGGGTCGCTAACAACCAACACACTGCGCCAGTGTTGCGCCGTCAATAAAGCCGCAATGTTAATAGTTTCTTGATGGGTATTGATAGACAGACCATCAAACATCAAAGCCTCATTAGGAATGCCTTGCATAAGAAAAAACAGGGAACGAGGCTGCTGATAATAACTCAGACCAGCCTTAGAATTGCGCCACATGCCAGTTATTAAAATCTTATCAGCGTAACCTTCCTTATAAAGCCTAGCCGCCATTTGATCTCTTTCGCCATTACCACCGCCGAGCGCAACAATCAGGTCGGCTTGAACAGGTTTGTTAGCTGGCCCAGAAAGCCAGTTGCCTAAGTTGAACAAAGCTATTGCAATCAATAACAAAAAACTACTGAGAGTAAGAAAACGTATCATTCGATAATTACATTCCGCTCATAGTCATAAAATACCTTGGCATCGCCCGCTCATGTTTTATTTAGGGTTAGAGATATGCATGAATAAGCGGTGGTCTGTCTCTTATTGCCCTAATTTAGTTGTTATCATTGAATGGATTGATTATTTTTAAAGAATTCGCAATGAGTTTTCCATGCTGCATATCTTCCGTATAAAGTACCTCACATTGATTGATCAACGCTGATGCAACTATGATGGAATCATAGTAAGAGAATTGGTGATTAATTCTAATTTCTGAAGCAGTAATAAATGTTTCTTGTGAGATATTGACAACAGAATAACGCTCGTAACAATTTACTATAAAGGAACTTATTTCGTTTTCCTGAAACTGAAGCTTCTTGAGTAAATTGTTGCTTACTTCATTGATAACTTGTACAGAAATCGTTGGTGAGCCATCAAGGATGAGGTCTTTGGCAATAACTTGCTTAGAAGCTATTTTATCGCAAAAAGCATAAATAAAGATATTTGAGTCAATAAAGCACTTAGCGCTCATTGGCTTGATCACGGGAAAGAAAGTCAGTTGATGGATCGATATGTCTAGGATTAGTAGAAAGTGTTTCAATGAAATCCGGTTGCTTTAAGTGCATAACAAAGCCATCCTCCTCAACCATAATGATAACTTTCGCTTTTTTACCAGTGTAAAACTTGTGAAATGTCTTAGGTATTTGAACAATTCCATTATGAATGTTAGCTTCAAATTCAATTGCGTACATAGTTATACCTTTATTGATTGAGTAGGGTAGATTTACGATCTGATAATCTGTCATTATACGAAATATCTATATATGATCAGATGTTATTTTAATTTCTTGATGGGTATTAATAGACAGGCCATCAAACATCAATGCATCAGCAGGAATATCAATCTATAAAGACCCCAGACAATTGTTTGGCGTCAATAGCCCTATCAAACCAACGCTCAATATAAGCCTTTGCCCACATTTCTACTTTATCTGCCAACATAACTCTAATCTCCTGTAAATCATCCACTTCGGGCAATAAGGTTGGGCACATGCTTTTCGTGCCCGACAATGGCGTAAGTTGAATGCATAATGTCGGACGACGATAAAGCCGTCACCCGACCTACGAGACTTCTAAATACAGTCATCGTGCATTTGCTCTGGTTCCCAAGCTCAGTTCTCATCGTTATACACAAGTATTCTGTGTATTTGGAGTAAAACAGCTTTAGCTGTTTTAAAATGCTGAGCAAAAGCTCAGATGTGTGGTGTGCAAACAGCTTTATCGTTTGCCCACCATTTGCCGATTAAGTGGTGGACAGTGAGCGTTGCCCATCGATCTAAAGACGGGACTTAACCTCAAGCAGTCCCGCTTTAAGTTGGTAGTCAAAATAACATAGGCACATGATAATATGTGTCGATAGAAGTGCATTACTTATCTATCTGCCGTTGGCAGTCATTAGCCTGAAAGCACATTGATAATGAGTGTTTCAGCGACTAAACGCTTGAAGTCATCAACGTTGTTGGTGGCGATTCCAAAACCATGTACCAATGCCGTAGCAGCAATAATCGCATCAGGCATTTTTATTTTGTGCTGTTGCCGTAATGTAATTGTTTTATCTACGACACCCTGAGCCAAATCAAACACATTGGCATGGCTGATAAATTCTTGGGCTTTCTGGTATAGATTCTCATCAGTAAGAAATCCACTCCAGCCAAGAAATTCCATTTGGGTAATAATGGAGATGTTGAAACTGTGGATGAGTAATGCATCAATTTGCTCATCGTCGGTGAGGCCGTTAAAATAATAAATGACAATATTGGTATCAAGCAGGTATTGCATCAGTTCCATCCATCGCGAACACTTGCAATATAAGCGTCACAGGCTTGTTTGGATTGTTTACCCATACCAAAAAAGTCTCTAGGATTAAATGTTGTTGATGGGTATTGTGGCTCTTGGGTGAGAATAATAACTCTGGCGTGTACCTTATCGAGATTTCTATAGCTCGCTGGAATATGTAATAAATTATTTACTATATCTGTTTCAAATTCAATTGCGTACATAGATATACCTTTATTGATTGAGTAGGGTAGATTTACGATCTGATAATTTGTCATTATACGAAATATCTATATATGATCAGAAGTTATTTTTAATGACGTCAAAGTCATAAAATACTTTAGCATCGCCCACCCATATTCCCTTTTGGCTTAATCACCTCGCTTCATTGCCGCTAAAATACTATTTGCTGCGGCTTGTACAGAAAACAGCTCAGAAAGTAGTTGCTTGGCGTTTGCCCCTAAGGATTTTCGTAAAGCGCCATCGTACAGTAATTTTAATGCATTAGTGAGTAAGCCTTCATCATCACCAATAATGGTGATCAACCCAGCTTCTGCTTTTTCTAGGACATCTTTTA
>CAMDNJ010000158.1 GCA_945902915.1 Crenothrix polyspora
ATCATTGCTAGCCGAGGTATTAACCTTAAGATTTTGCGCCAAGGCTTGCAAGGTATCTGGATTAATATCAGAGACCCAAAGATACTCTGGAGAATGGCCGCTGGCAATTAATCCGCTAATCAGACTGGATGCCATATTGCCGCCACCGATAAAACCAATTTTTTGTGTATTCATGTTTGCTATGTGTGGGTGAGGTTAAAAGTATTTTACCCTATATGAGGGCTACGCAAACAATCACAAGACTTTTCCTATAAAATGTCGACTAAAGATATAGATAACCTGCGACAAACTCAGACTTATGATTGAAACCATTTATATAGAGGAAGCCATTTTACAACATCCGCGAGTCTTGGATATTGTCGGCCGCTTCCCACGCGCCAGAACGATTACTTGTGCTCGCTATGGCGAAGTCTTCAACCCTAAAGCCCAGAACTTTCGCTTACAAAAACAAAACCCTGCCTTGATACTCGCTGAAAAGTATAAACATTTTACGACGGAAACACCTAACGGTTATGGCATAGGTGCGCAAAGAAATTATTATTTCTCGCACATGCTCAATTGCTTGTACGATTGCCGCTACTGTTTTTTACAAGGCATGTATCAATCGGCGCATTATGTGCTGTTCGTCAATTATGAAGACTTTCAAGCCGATATCAAGCTACGCTGCGCTGAGACACCTAATGAAGCCGTACATTTTTTCTCGGGTTATGATTGCGATAGCCTAGCCTTAGAACCCGTCAGTTCATTCGCCCAGCAATTTATACCATTCTTTGAACAGATACCCAATGCTTGGCTAGAATTAAGAACCAAGAGCACGCAAATCCGCAGCTTATTAAATCGCGAGGCTTTTGAGCGCTGCATTATCGCTTTCAGCCTCAATCCTGATGAAGTCGCTAAAAAAGTCGAAGACAAAGCGCCTTCATTAGAACGCCGTCTGGATGCTTTAAGCAAATTACAACAACAAGGCTGGCCAATAGGCTTACGTTTTGACCCGATGATCTATCAAGTTGATTACCAGCAGCAATATAGGCGCATGTTTGAGCAGGTGTTTGCCATCATTAATCCCGAACAATTACATTCTGTCAGCCTAGGCGCTTTCAGACTGCCTGAAAGCTTCTTTAAAAAGCTACAAAAACTCTATCCTGAGGAAAAGCTCTTTGCAGGTCCCTTAGAAAGTAAGCTCGGCATGGTATCTTACCGACAGGCCTTAGAGCAAGAAATGACTGAGTACTGCACCGAACAACTATTAAGTTTTATTGCTAAGGACAAATTCTTTCCATGCACACTTTAAAACGGACGGTTCTAGTCACAGGCGCCAGCTCTGGTATAGGCAGAGCCATTGCCCAACAGTTATTGCAGCTAGGTCACACCGTGATTGGCGTGTCTCGCGATTGCAGCCAGTTCAGTCAAGGCATTGCTAACTTCAGTGCGCTAGAGCTAGACCTAAGTGACTTAAATGCTATTCCGCACAAAATACGCGAGCTACAAAAAGCCTGTCCAGAACTTGATGCGGTGGTGTTTTCAGCCGGGATAGGTCAGTTCGGTTCGCTAGAAGAGTTTTCTTATACACAAATCGAAGCCCTCATTAACCTCAACTTTACCAGCCAAGTTTTTCTCAGCAAAGCCTTGTTGCCTAGCTTAAAACGCAAAGCCCACAGTGATTTAATTTATATCGGCTCAGAAGCTGCACTAAAAGGCAGCCGTAAAGGCGCTATTTATTGCGCCAGTAAATTTGCCTTACGGGGTTTTACCCAAGCCCTACGTGAGGAGTCGGCTAGTAGTAACGTACGTGTGTGTTTAATTAATCCGGGCATGGTTAAAACTAATTTTTTTAACGATCTTAACTTTGAGCCCGGTGATCATGAAAGTCAGGCGATTTTACCCGAGGATGTAGCCGCTACTGTTGCCTACGTGCTCAGTTCACGAGCGCAGATAGTGATTGATGAGATCAATCTTAGCCCTATAAATAAAGTCATTAAGTTTAAAAAGACTGACAACTACAGTCGGTAATGCCGGCGTTGCTTTTGGTACATCCGCATACTTTTGATTTCATTGGTATGCGGCCGTCCACACCTTATTTCTTGATCGAATAAAAACGCCCAGCCTTTGTATGCTTAAAAAGGCTACAAAAGCCAATCGAACATAGGCTTGAGCAGGCGCAATAGATAAAATCCAGCACTTATCTTAAACTTTAGTCCTGCTCATTTATACTATAGCAGCTTCGCGTTTATTGATTTTTTCCTTGCCGTATAAGTCGATAATTTCAACGCTAATATTGTCATCTGGCGCAGTCGTTAGAAAATCTTCTATTGTTTCCAGAATATCATGGTCAATAAAATTAGCTCTACTGGCATCAATCGTTACGCTACTGTTTTCTTCAATGCTCAGGATAAGCTTTCTAAGTAGCGCTTTGTTTAGAAAAGAAACATCTTTATTGAACGACAACAGATATTGCGCCCCATTTTTGGTCATGATCATTGCTTCAGAATAATTGGCTTTGATCACAAAAAACAGCCCGACAAACACGCCAATAGCCATGCCCTTTAATAAATCGGTCAGCAAGATAGCAAGTACGGTAATGACAAATGGCAATAGTTGGCTCATGCCTTTTCGGTAAAGCTCAATAAACAAGCTGGGTTTAGCCAGTTTATATCCAGTGTGCAGTAAAATGGCTGATAAGCAGGCCAGCGGAATATAATTTAAATAATGCGCGAAAAACATCACACTCAGCAGCAGACACAAGCCATGAATAAAACAGGAGAGGCTAGTTTTGCCACCGGCATTAATATTGGCTGAACTCCTGACAATAACCGCAGTGATAGGCAATCCACCGAGTAGCCCGCTGATAATATTGCCTACACCTTGCGCCTTTAATTCCCGATTGGTTGGAGCCAGTCGTTTTAACGGATCGAGTTTATCCGTTGCTTCAAGGCTTAACAGCGTTTCCAAGCTGGCAATAATTGCCAGCGTTACCGCGATAATGTAAATCTGAGGATTAGCTAGATAACTAAAATCTGGAAACATGAAGTTATTGAAAAAATCGGAGGCTTGTGCTGACACAGGTAATCTGACCATATGTTTTTCGCCCACAGCCCAAGCTGGGGCAAATTGCATGGCTATTAAATTGTAAGCAATACCCCAGGTCACTGCGACCAAAGGGCCGGGGATCAGCTTCAATAACGACTGCTTCTTAAACCAAGGCCGTTCCCATATCACTAACAGCAACAGGGCTATCGCGCTAATAACCACAGCGCCTAGCGTAATGCCACTGAAGGCATCGAACAAGTCAAAAAAACTTGATTCGGCGGTGTCCCTCATATAACCTTCATCGCCTTCATAACTAGTATGGTAGCCGGTGGCATGGGGAATCTGCTTCATAATCAAAATCAAGCCAATAGCGGCTAACATACCTTTAATAACAGCAGAAGGGAAAAAAGCACCGATAATTCCGGCTCTGAGATACCCCAGTGCAAGCTGCATAATTCCGGCCAAAACACCCGCGACTAGCAAACCCTGAAAACTGCCTAAGGTTTCAATCGCGTTAAACACAATCACGGTAAGCCCTGCCGCAGGACCTGAAACGCTAAGTTGCGAACCGCTTAACCAAGAGACGATCAAGCCCCCCACTAAACCGGCAATTAACCCAGAAAACAAAGGTGCGCCGGAGGCCAAGGCAATGCCTAGGCATAACGGCAAAGCGACTAGGAACACCACAATTCCGGCGGAAAAATCGCCTTTTAGGTGGCGGAAAAAATATTGAGCGCGTTTGTGTATCATATTAATATTCCATAAAGCTATAAAAATGAAGATAATTGGGCAGATGCAGCCTTGCGAAAGGTTTTAGTTTTAGTGTTTATTAGCCAACAATTAGAGTGTCGTCATAAAAACAGACTTCGCCGCTGGCAATATCATGATTGCCGCCGATAATCTCGATTGCGCCCTTTAGGATCATTTCTTTTAAAATAGGACTGCGCTCAATAATAGCATGTACCGTTTTTCTTACATTAATAGCGGCTACTTTTTCGACAAATTCCTCATTGCTGGAGTCACGATTTATAGTCACCGAGGTTTCAGCGTCAACTGCAGGTAGTACTTTACTTAGCAGTGCAGTTAGATTGCCCATTTCCAGATGATCGCAAGCACCTTTTATCGCGCCGCATGAGCTATGACCCAAAACCACAATTATCTTCGCCGCTAATATTTTACAACCAAATTCCATGCTACCTAAAATATCTTCATTGATGATATTTCCAGCAATGCGTACGCTCAGCACATCACCTAAACCCTGATCGAAAATCAATTCCACTGAAGTCCTAGAATCTATACAGCTTAAAATAATCGCAAACGGATGCTGTCCATCTGAGGTTTCATTGACCTGTTGCAATAGGTTGCGGTTTACTTTAAGGTTATTTACAAAGCGTTTATTGCCTTGTTTTAATAAGTCCAAGGCCATAGACGGAGTAATGGAAGCTTGTAATTCTTTGGTTAACGTTTTCATTTTTTAATTTCAACTTCTTGGTTAGTGACATTTATCCTAGCCCCTTAACCTTTCAACAAGCTTTCACAACATTAAGAGCGCATGAAGATTTTATTAATAGAAGACGATGCCGTTCTAGCCGACGGCTTGACGCATACCCTGCGTAATAGCGGTTATTTGGTGACCTCCGCGACCAGCGGCGGTTACGCGAATCATTTGCTACAGGCCCAAGATTTTGATTTGATCATACTGGATTTGGGCTTGCCCGATATGGATGGGCTGGAACTACTACGTAAACTGCGCAGCCGCAAAATCCAGCTACCGATTTTAATCTTGACAGCACGTGACG
>CAMDNJ010000159.1 GCA_945902915.1 Crenothrix polyspora
CGGGCGACGATAAAGCTGTCACCCCACCTGTCATAGATAAGTCAAGCTATCATTTCCACCTGTACCAGATTATCGGAGAAGGTCGGCGCATGGCCCATATTAACGAATTCTGCCGAGCTGATGCTGTTGACAGTACCTTTGTTCAACTGCCGCCAATAACCCAGCGTTGCGACAATCAAGCCGGGATTCACATCAGCGGTGATTTTGGCCTCACCTTCAAAAGCGCCGCGATCATTAAAGACCCGCACCGTATCACCTTGTTTAATGTTGCGCTGTTCGGCATCCAGGGCATTGATCAGTACGAACTGTTCACCCTGGCCTTTGATTTTTTGCTCCATATTGGCGTAGCAAGAATTTAAAAAGCCATGGCTTTTCGGCGAGATGATATTTAACGGATATTTTTTCGCCAGTTCGGGATTGGTTGCCTGCGTTTCTCTGGAAGGTACATAATCCGGCAGTGAATCCAAAGCCTCACCGGACTGGAAGCCTGCATACATCTGACGAAAGGGGCCTGCGACAAAGTTTGTAGCGCCAGTTATTTCAAACTCGCATTTGCCGGACGGTGTCGGAAAGTTACCGGCTTTATGCGGAGCGCGATTATCCTTGGTTCCGACATTAAGACGGGCAAATCCCTGTTTACGCAGAGTTTCCAGCGTAATGCCCTCGCAAGCGGGCGAGTCCCAATCTACATAATTTTCCAGGCATTCTGAATCCGACCAAAGAAAGTTCTCTTCTTGATAACCCATGCGAGCCGCTAGTCGCCGAAAAATTTCGTTATTAGGGATGGCCTCGCCCGGTGACTCGACACATTTAGCATTGTAGGTCAGATACAAATGCCCCCAAGACAAGATCATGTCTTCCAGTTCGGCGCCCATAGATGCAGGCAACAGGATGTCGGCATAACAGGCGGTATCAGAGATAAAATGCTCCGCCGAAACCAGAAACAACTCTTCATTGAGCAGGCCCTGGACTATCTTGTCGGTCTCCGGCGCCTGGGTGACGGGATTGGCATTCCAGCACATCATCGCTTTAATCGGCGGACCTGCAGGTGGCTCGTTAGTAAGCGCGCGACCCAGTTGCAAGGCATTAATAACGCGGGTTCCCTCGGGAATTAAGTCTGGCCGACAAATGACGTCAAATTTGTAGGGATGCTCCCAGACAGGCATTTGTAATGCGCCGCCGCCGACATGACGCCAAGCTCCGGTCAGCGCGGGCAGGCAGCTGACCGCGCGTATGGTTTGGCCTCCGCCATAATGTCTTTCCAGCGCCACGCCAAGACGGATTACCGCAGGCTGTGTCGTCGCATAGTCACGGGACAGGGTGCGTATCACCTCGGCCGGTATGCCGGTGATAGCTTCCGCCCATTCCGGAGTACGGGTTTTCGTGCGTTCTTTTAAGGCTGAAAAACCGACTGTGTAGTTATCGACATAATCCTGATCGACTAGGCCTTCTTCAATAATGGTATGGATCATCGCCATAGCCAAAGCGCCATCAGTGCCCGGTTTGGGCGCAATATGAACATCGGCTTCCTTGGCCGTTTTGGACGAGTAACTATCAATAACGATAACTTTCGAACCTTTTTTCTGGGCTTCTTTAATAATATGCCAGTGATGCAGATTGGTGCTGACCGAATTGCAGGCCCAAATAATGATGTATTGGGCATGAATAAAACTTTCAGGATCGACACCGGCTGTAGGTCCCACGGTTAGCAGCCAGGCCGTAGCCGATCCTTCGCCGCAAAAAGTACGCTCGGTAACGGTAGCGCCCATCCGGTTAAAGAATGCGTCGCCGCCGTTCAAGCCATGTACCAGACCCTGATTGCCCAAATAACTGTAGGGAACAATCGCCTGCGGGCCGTGCTCTGCAATAATCGCTTTCCAGCGTGCGACGATTTCATCCAAGGCTTCATCCCAGGTGATGCGCTCAAACTGCTTGCTGCCTTTGGGGCCGGTGCGGCGCATCGGGTATAACAGGCGGTCGGGATGATAATGGCGCTTTTCATAATCATTCAATTTAACGCAAAGACCGCCGCGTGTTATCGGATGGTCCGGATTACCTTTAACACCGATCAACTTGCCGTCCTGAACCTCAAATACCATCGAGCAGGTATCAGGACAATCATGCGGACAGCCGCCGTGATGCGTTGTTTTCAGTGCTACAGTCATTGTCTATTTCCTTGCAAAGCTAGGTTAAAAGTAAAAAATCTTAATACTGTATCAGTTTTTAAAATTTGTTATGATTTAAAAAACTTACCTTTCAGTCTGACCTAGATTGTAGTATGCCGCTCGGTATATCACAAAAAATTTATCAAGCTCTCTTTTTTTGTCTATGGCTAAAACTCTACAAGAAAAAATCTTAGCTACCGCATCGGAACTGTTTTATAGCCAGGGCATTAGAGCAACCGGCGTCGCTGCTATTTCTAAGGCAGTCAATACCACTAAGATGAGTCTCTACAAATACTTTTCGTCCAAGAAGGCGTTGGTGCTTGCCTTTCTAGGTAAACGGGATGATGATTTTCGAACCTAGTTTGTCGCTAAGGTTAACGCCAAGGCCGCTGATCCGAAAGACAAATTACTGGCTATTTTTGATGTGTCAATCAGTTTTAGCTAATGTTAGCGTGTGAAATTGCAATATGTTTGCCAAATTAACGCAGCCGTAAAATGTTAAGCATCTTCTGAAAAGCAACTTTTGATGAATCTCAAAAGAGATTATCTCGTGCATTATCCAAAATAGCAGTCACCGCCGGATGTTTTAGTTGCTTACGCACAGTAATCGCGTAAAAACGTTCCTTGACCGATTCAATTTCTCCTACCGCTTCAACCATATACTGACGTTTAATTTCAGCCTCGACAATAGTTGGTGCAACAAACAAGCCCATTCCCCCTTTGCCAAAGGTTTTTATTAACGCGCTGTCTTCAATTTCAGCCTGTATGTTTGGTCGGATATTTTCATTATCAAACCACTGATCTAAGGAGCGGCGCAAAGCTGTGTTGTTGGTCGGCAGTAAAAATGGCGCACCGCTCAAAGAGCGCGGAAAATTGGGTCGGTAAATAGCCGCAAGATCAGCGCAGGCAAACACAGTCACTGCAGATTCACCTAATAGATGATTGAAGATATTGACATTATTACTTGAGGTCAATGGGGTATCGGATAGAACTAAATCAATACGTTGCAGGGTAATATCGTTCAACAGACGCTCTACTTTATCTTCATAACAATAGATTTTTACCGGATCAGGCAATTGAAAAACCGGCTGCATTAACCGATATACCACCAATTTTGGCAACGCATCGGCAATACCAATGCTTAAGCGTAATGCTCTACCGGTCGGCAGACCTTTTAAGGTGTTGCCTAAGTCTCGACCTAAGGCAAAAATCTCCTCGGCATAGTGGAAAACAATACGCCCTGTATCGGTCAATTGCAGTTTTCGCCCTTGTTTATAAAATAATTTTTCCCCAATCGCTTGCTCAAATACAGCCAACTGTCCGCTGATAGTGGGTTGGGCAAGGTGCAGTTTTTCACAGGCAGCAGTAATGCTACCTTCAGTGACGACATGCCAGAAATAGAATAAATGTTGATAATTGATGCGTTGCATAGATCTTATTATATCGTAATTAACGATATATTTAATCCAAACATTCTATTTTTCAATGTAAATGGTGTTGTGTACACTGTGACTCATGCATTCGACTTACGAGGACGCGCTATGCAAAAATTGATACAGGGTCTGCAACATTATCAAACCAAAGTTTTCGGCTCACAACGCGAACTTTTCGAGCGCTTGACGGAAGGCCAATCGCCCGAAGTCTTGTTCATTACCTGTTCCGATTCACGGATTAATCCCAATCTGCTGACCCAAACCGAACCGGGCGAAGTGTTTGGTTATGACCCGGACATTTGCCAGTTTAAGCTACTGACCGAACAACGTGCCACCTTGTCGTTACCCGAACGGCAGTTTGTGGCTTTAGAAATCTAACGCATAAACCTAATATATTACAAAAAAGCTATGTCAACTTCTTATAACGACAGCGAATTAAGCCGCTCAAACAGATTTTTAGGTTCAGTGTTGATACGGGTTTTGAACGATCAAACCCAATCTGAAATCACTGCCCACACTGAACACCTACAAAACAGCTTCACCCGTTGGGCGAGCGATGGTGATGCCAGAAAACTGAACCAGTTACGCACAGGTATCGAAAAACTCAATCTTGATGCCATTAGTGGTGTAGTGCGGGTATTCAACCATTATTTCAGTTTGCTTAATATCGCGGAGGAATCTTATTACTTGGGCTTACGACGGCAACAAGCAGAGCAGAGGGGGCATTATTGGCCTAATTCCTTCCACGACACCTTGTTAACTTTCAAAAACTCAGGGGTGACCGCGGATAAACTCCAAGTACTGCTAGATGAGTTGTTGTATTTGCCGGTGATGACTGCCCACCCCACTGAAGCCAAACGGCGTACGGTAAAAAACGCATTACGAAATGTATTTATTACCCACGAATCCTTAGGTGTTAAAGGTCTAAAAGGTTATCTACGTAAAGAGGGCCTAGAACGCCTGCATGCACAAATACAAATGCTTTGGAAAACCGATGAAGTACGGGGACGAAAAATGACGGTCGTCGATGAGATTGATGCAGGCTTGTTTTATTTTCCACTGTCGTTATTTCAAGCCACCACTCAGGTGTATCGTAATTTTGAACGCTCACTCACTGATGTGTATGGTAATGATGTTGCTACAAAACTGCACATCCCCAGTTTTTTGAAATTTGGCAGCTGGATAGGTGGTGATCGTGATGGTAATCCCAATGTAACCCCA
>CAMDNJ010000160.1 GCA_945902915.1 Crenothrix polyspora
AAGGCTATCACCAGCATGGTTTTGAAGTTTGTTTTTAACTAGATGCGAACTAATTTCATTTATAATTAATAGGGTGCGAGTGTAAATGATCTGAAAGTAGGATTATGTGCATCGATTATAATCGAACAATAATACTAAAGAATGGCTAGAGCGTATATAAAAAGGTACTTGTATTTATGCCTCTAGTGATCAAGAAACTAAAGACTTGAATTGAAACATGCTAAACATAATTGCCATTGCTGACGATGATTCATTAGTAGGTCATATCGAACCCGATGCAGATATTGATTTATTGCTATCTCTGGGTGATCTCTATAATGTAACTTTAGAAAAAGCGATTGATATCTATGCACCAGAACATGTAGTTGCAGTTCGTGGTAATCATTTTGTTGCTACTGCTTTTCCTGTGCCTACGGTTGACCTACATTTGCAAACGGTTGAGCGTTTTGGTTTGGATATAGGCGGCTTTGCAGGTAGTTGGCAATATAAAAGCCGAGGTAATCACATGTACACTCAAGAACAAGTACATGCGTTTTTAGAATATTTTCCGAGCGTTGATGTTTTCATCGCTCATAATTCTCCTCGCGGAATTCATGAGCGGGATAGTGTTAATCACCAAGGTTTCGATGCCTTTTTAGATTATATTGATAGAGTACAACCTGCCTATTTTTTACATGGTCATCAACATTGCAACCAAGTTTCTTATCGGGGCAAGACGTGTATTATGGGAGTCTATGGCGAGAGACAATTTCAGATTTAAATCTAAATGTTGTAAAACAGATTGAGAAATGACCAGCTAAATGGCGAAAGCAGCGTTATTTTTTGATCAAGGAAAGTCACTAACATACCTTTTTAATAGCATATAAACGAATTAAAGCCAAAGCTGAAAATGTTTAATGTTAGTTGCTGTTTTACAATTATGGATATCGATTCAAAATATGGTCGATTATCGAAAACGTCATGATGCAAAAAATGATTTATGAACGTCATGTTTTGACGTTTTTCTTATTTATAATCACCACTAGTACACACATTAACTTTTTATATAAGATATGAAAATAGAAAACACTAATCTACCAAAACCAACATTAGCAGATTATGCAAAACGTGATGCGTATAACGAATCTAATGAGAAATGTTCTAGCGCCCAAGAACTGGATTATTTAGATTTTATGAACTCTATTGATTGGAGTGCTGAAATCTTTTCAGTTGATGATAAACACGGCTTAAAAACAGCACTTGGTGAAGTTATATTACCGCCCATTTTCGAAGATATTCACGTATTAACGTTCACAGATTATAGCAAAGGCAAATTAGTTACCGCTGCAATAAACGGGAAATATGGAGTTGTTAGAGCAGATGGGGTGGGTACATGGATCATCGAGCCAAAATTTGATTATATTGGAATACCTAATTCATTAACGCAAGTATATATTGACAATAAATGGGGCGTGATAAAAGTGCCTAGTGGGGAATATCTAATTCCACCTGACTGTGATTCAGTTTCTGGATCTAATGGATTCTTGTTTGTAAACGATCTCGCAATCTATGAAAAAGAAGGTAAAACAGGAGTTATTACATCAAACGGACACTTTACTGCTCCAGAGTTTGACGAAGTTGAATGGTGGGATGATGGCGCAGTAAAAGTGAAAATAAATGATGAATGGGGTTACATTGATGAAAATGATACATTCACTACTGATGAAGACGAAGCTTATTATAGTTGCAACAGCTGCCCTGGTTAATTAATCAGTTATACGAAAATAAGCACATTAATAATTATTTCTTATATACAAAGGATATATGGCATCAGGGCAACTATAGAAAATCAGCAAGTTATATGTGCTTTCATCGTGAAATAGTATTTGTTATATAATCGTAAGCGATTAGATAACCCCAGCTAAAAAAGTAAACCTGTTTGTGGCAAAGTATTTCCGACAAAATAATCGAAAATACATATGATCAATACCAATAGTAAAGATAACTTACCGCAACAATGCATTACGAATGAAGCACTGCCGTTTTGGCAAATGCATTTGCAGAAGCAGTAATCATCAGGCCTATGCATGGCTGATTACTGTAGGGAGAATGGATTAAAACCTCATTTGTTTTATTATTAACATTACAAGCAGCGGGAAAAGTTACGGCACTCTGATTCGCAGTCAACCCTAATGTTTCATCCAGTAATTTTGGCGACACCCAAAGCCAAGATCAACTCTGCCGAACTGAGCGTCGTTTTCCGCCTGCCTAACCGTATCGAATGTGAAATACATCATGCTGAAGTTGCGGTCTGTCTTGATTTGTTGCGTGCACTTGCGCAATTTTCGCTATGATGCGGCCCACGCAACTCCATTGGTCTGTCTATGTGTGTTCACAACACATAGACTTTAGAAAAGGGATAGGGAGTTTGGCTGTGCTGGTAGAGTCTCAATTAACCCTCAATCCGTTTGCAGAAAGTCTGTATGTATTTCGCAATCGCTCGGCAACGTCAATTAAACTGTTGTATTGGGAGCGTAATGGTTTTTGCTTGTGGCAAAAACGTTTGGAGAAAGAGAGGTTTGTATGGCCTAAACCTAGCTCATCCGGTTGCGTTACTTTAACCTTACAGCAGTTAAACTGGCTATTGGACGGTTATGACATCAATCGAATGAAGCCTCATCAAGCTATGAAATTTCAGTCGGTTTTATAGTGATTTTTCCGCTATTTTCAATGGTTTATTGTATTCTTTTTTGGTATAATAAGCCATATGGAACAAGAGCTTGAGTTGCCAAATGATGTCGGCAGTTTACAGCGCATGCTGCGGATACTTACGCGTGATGTTCAGCAATTAAAAGTCGAAGTCGTCACGCTAACAGGTAAAAACTCGATATTACAAGAACAAATCAACTTACTGCTTCATAAACGTTTCGGCGCTAATACCGAAAAATATCGAGCCGAACAATCGGACTTGTTTAATGAAGCCGAGGCCTACGCCGAAGAGTCTGATACCCAAGAACATCAAGCGGAATCGTGTGATGAAACAGAGCTTGATCCAACAGATT
Source organism: Crenothrix polyspora (assembly GCA_945902915.1). Classification (GTDB taxonomy): domain Bacteria; phylum Pseudomonadota; class Gammaproteobacteria; order Methylococcales; family Methylomonadaceae; genus Methylobacter_C. The sequence continues at coordinate 3,042 of CAMDNJ010000160.1, forward strand.
CCATCACGCCAAGCAATCCACCTATCACAAATCAAAACCTGGTAGAAGAGCTTTGCCACAAGAAGTGCCTCGTGTGGATATCATTCACGATTTACCCGAAGAACAACGTCGTTGCCCTGAAGGTCATGAGCTAAAAGAAATTGGCACTGAAATTTCTGAACAATTAGATATTATTCCCGCTAAGGTTCAAGTTTTACGCCACATTCGTAAAAAAATATGCCTGCCCATGCTGCCAAGCCGGCGTGAAAACCGCCGCATTACCGCCGCAACCTATTCCTAAAAGCAATGCGTCAGCAGGCTTATTGGCCTACATCATCACCAGTAAATTTCTGGATGCCTTACCCTTCTATCGACAAAGCAAACAATTTAAACGCATCGGTATTCATTTATCACGAGCGACCTGTTCGGCAATAAAATCCATAAATAACACCCAAGGTTTCTCCGGTAAAAATACCGGATCATGACACATATCAGGGTGGACAGTTTTCGACGCTGTTTTCCCTGATTCCCTGGCGATTTTTCCACGCTGTTTGACAATCCTAAAACCAATGTTTTGTGGCTGTTTATTTGTTTAAAGCTCTTACGATTGGAGTAGAAAGAATTAATATAGTCAACCCAAATAATCCGGACAATTAAGGTTGTTTCATAACTTTTTATTTATAAATGGATATTAATTGCATGCGTTAAATATGGGTTAAGTCGATTGTGGTAAACATTAGCATTCTGCATATGCTAAGCCCACTGAGCTAGTTGTTTATGCCCTCAAATTTAGATAGCAAAATACTACCCTCATAAGGTAAAAATACATAGGTCATAGATAACATATATTTATTTTGTTTGTTTGTTTGTTTGCTTGTAGTCTTGGGACACGTAAAAGTAAAAGATATTACTGTCATTAGGTTCTGTTAGGGTGTTGTGATTATTTTATATTTAGCTCTGTTCACATCGCTTTGTTGATATGAGGTAGAAAAATATTTTGATTCCACAACATCATAAAGCGTTAAACAAAAGTTATTATCAGAATCAGTAGACATAAATGCACCTGTATCAAGGCAAACATGAGATAATATTTGTCGGATTTTGTTTCCAATAGTGTGTCCACAAAAAGTTGTTGATAGGCCTTTTTGTACTCTTGGGTAATAAAGATCTGAAACCGCGCTTTTCATTAAACTCCTGCTCCAATAAAGTCGATCTTCTATGTCATGGCTAATAGTTTCATCAAGTAAGAATCGATCAATATCACTATCTAAATAAACTAAATTGTCAATTGAATAGGCTCTAGGTTTCATGAGTTCCGCATGAATAACATGAAACCGTTGTTCACCTTCACCAACGATATAAATTAAAGGCATCTTTGCAACTAATACCAGCGCATTATCAAATTCAACTGACATAGTCTGTTGTGCTTGATTGATATGGTTTCTAACCCATTCACCGCCATTGTGCATTAAGTCACTGTACTTAAAAACATTGGAGCTGGGTAGTTTATCGTTTAATAAATAGGGAATGAATAACTCTAAAAACATATCCTCGTGATTGCCTTTAACCGCATAAAACCAAGGTTCTGCCAAAAGTTGCAAACAACGCAAAGATTCAGGGCCTCTATCAATTAGATCGCCTACGGAAAACAAACGGTCATGATTTTTATCAAAACTAACTTCCTCCATGAGACGCTCAAGTAAAGAAAAACATCCGTGTAAATCGCCGACAATATAATCTTTGCCTAGGTGGTTGCTTGGTAATTTTTGTATGGGTAAGGGCATTGCTCAT
>CAMDNJ010000161.1 GCA_945902915.1 Crenothrix polyspora
TTAGGTTTTTTAGACACATCATAAAGATGGGTGAGGCGGCCACCAACTACGGCTATTATGATAAAAATAACGATAAAACTAATTCTTCGAATATTTTCTTTAGCGAACCATCGCCCTGTTTTAGTTAAGAAACTCATGTTTTAATCCTAATTAAAAACCATACATCCTGAAATTAATAATTAAGGCCTAGCTTAACGCCCTAGTCCTTGTAAACAATAAATCCATCATATCATCCGCCTCAGTACTTGCTTCAAACTTTACGGTCATACCCTAGCGCAGCTTAGGAATCAGCACAAAGATCGTGCTTTGCACCAAGAATAAGCAAGTATGTCATGTCACTCAGCTAGCACCAAACTTTACCCAGAACTCATTCATTTTCAAGCTGTTTACGCGCCTCAGCTAACAAGGCTATTTGAGCCTTCGTTAAGATGGGATAACTTAAATCAAGATTGTGCAATCGGGTAGTAATAATATCAGCAACGGCAGCGCGCATAGCCCATTTATCATCTGCGGGAATAATATGCCAAGGTGCCCATGCTGTGCTGGTAGTGTTAATGGCCTGCTCATAAACGCTCATGTAGTCATCCCAGCGCTCTCGCTCAGCAAGATCAGACGCTGAAAACTTCCAGTTTTTTTCGGGGCGATCTAGACGCTCGATAAATCGTTCTTTTTGCACTGCTTTTGATACATGTAAAAAGAACTTGAGTATAACCGTACCATTACGCACCAAATGTTGCTCAAAGGCATTAATGTCTTGATAACGAGCCTCCCAGAACGCCTGGTCTTTTTTTTCTTCAGGCACAAATTGCAATAGCTCAGGATGGACTTTAACGATCAACACATCCTCATAATAAGAGCGATTAAAAATGCCGATATGTCCACGTTCGGGTGCGTTTTTCATATAGCGCCAAAGAAAATTATGATTCAATTCTTCAGGCGAAGGCTGTTTGAAGCTGAAAACTTGGCAGCCCTGAGGATTAATGCCAGACATGACATGTTTAATGGTGCTGTCTTTGCCCGCAGCATCCATAGCCTGAAAAATAATTAAGATCGAATAGCGATTATCTACATACAACAAATGCTGTACTTGAGACAATTCTACTAAATCTTGTTCCAGCAGTTTCGCCGCGCGGTCTTTTGAAGCTTCCTTACCGACTGTTTTAAGTGCTTCAGTCTGAGCCCAGCCAGTGGGACAATCTTTAAGACGAATGTTTACGCCAGGCTTAACGCGAATAAAACCTTTATATTTTTCTTCTTTCATCAAGCGTCCATTAATGTATGGCTATAAATCATAGTGGCGTTATTAACTGATGTTAGGTAGCCATGCACTGGTTTAAAAAAACAAATAATGAGGTCGCTATCGCGACGTCTTTTTAATCGGGTATTCGCACCCGAAGGCGAGATACTTTCTTTTGCGCAGCCTTTAGAAAGTATCCAAAGAAAAGGCGGCTCGATTGCAGCTCGATCTGCCCTAAACAAAAAAGGCGACTTAATTAAGTCGCCTTTCATATTAAGCCTTCATCATTCAGTACTACTTATAAATCAAGATAACCTGTTTCTTCGTGCAACACGGTATCCAAACCTTGTACTTCTTCATCCTGTGTCACGCGTAAGCCTATCAACTTATCTAAGCCTTTTAAAATCAGATAACTAAACAAAGCACTCCACAAAATAGTCACTAGTACCGCTAAAGCCTGCACACCCACTTGATGCATAATAGAAACGCCATCAGCTAGACCTAAGCCACCGAAACTACTGGCTACAAATACACCCGTTAATACTGAGCCAGTAATACCGCCAATACCATGTACAGGAAATACATCTAAGGAATCATCAATAACCAATTTACGTTTAACATATTGGGTGGCATAAAAACACACAATACCGGCTGTTACTCCTATCACCAAAGCACCAAAAGGACCAACAAAACCAGAGGCCGGAGTAATAGTGCCTAAGCCTGCAACCATACCCGTGACTATGCCTAAGACACTCGGCTTACCATAACGCTTCCATTCAATAACCATCCACGTTAAGGCGCCAGAGGCAGCACCAATATGCGTGGCTAACATAGCCATACCTGCACGGCCATCGGCGGTCAAAGCACTGCCCGCATTAAAACCAAACCAACCGACCCATAACATACCTGCCCCAGTGACCACCATGGTCATATTATGTGGCGGCATCGCAGTGGTAGGAAAACCCTTTCTTTTGCCTAATACCAAGGCGGCGACTAAGGCCGCGACACCGGCATTAACATGAATAACAATACCGCCGGCAAAATCCATAACACCCAAACCAGCGAGCCAGCCACCACCCCAGATCCAATGACAAACTGGCATATAGACAATAATCAACCATAAACTGCTAAACAAAAGCATGGCAGAAAACTTCATACGCTCAGCAAAAGCACCGACTATTAAAGCAGGAGTGATAATGGCAAAGGTCATTTGGAACATAAAATAAACTGACTCAGGGATATCACCGGTCATTGACCCTGTTCCAATACCAGGCAAGAATACTTTAGATGCGCCACCTATAAACTGCTGTACGCTACCACCATCGGCAAAAATAAAGCTGTAAACGCCTGCCAGCCAAAGTATCGATACTACACAAGTAATAGCAAAACACTGCATTAACACCGACAATACGTTTTTACTTCTTACTAAGCCTGCATAAAACAAAGACAGACCAGGAATCGTCATAAACAACACTAAAGCTGTTGAAGTTAAGACCCATGCCGTATTGGCTTGATTCAGCTCTGCTGCTGACGCTATTGTGGGTAGTAATAGCAAAACTGCCAGCAAGCAATTTCTTTTTTTATTATAGTTATTAAACATTATTCTTTCTAAGCGACTTAAATCGCATCCTCCCCTGTTTCACCGGTTCTAATGCGTACTACTTGTTCTAAATTAGACACAAATATTTTACCATCGCCAATTTTTCCGGTATTAGCGGCTTTAACTATAGTGCTAACCGCTTTTTCAACCATGTCATCAGCTACGGCAATTTCTAACTTGATTTTAGGTAAAAAATCGACGACATATTCAGCGCCTCTATATAACTCGGTGTGGCCTTTTTGACGGCCAAAACCTTTTACTTCAGTTGCAGTGACACCAGCAACGCCTATTTCAGATAATGCTTCTCTTACATCATCCATTTTAAATGGCTTGATGATAGCGGTAATTAGTTTCATATTGGCTCTCGCTTATAAAGATATTGGCTACAGACTGCAATCATAGTGAATTATCCATCAACATACAATTTTTAGCGCAGTTGATGACTACTATTGGGCAACATTAATATTGGCAACGGCTTTGCCTCGGCTTTCGTTAACTTTAACCAATAACACTAAGCCAACAATAAAAAATACTAAGGTCGACAGTAAAGACATCCGGTGATTTCCCTGACTAGCATAATTAATCAAGCCATAACTTAAAGGCCCGATAATAGCCGACAACCGATTGACTAAGCCCCATAAGCCTAAGAACTCACCGGTACGTTCTACGGGTGAAAACTTACTGACTAAAGCGCGACCTACTGCCTGACTTGCCCCCATCGCTAAACCGATAAGATTACCCGCAACCCACATATCGAGGGGCTCTTTAGCCAATATAGCCACGATTATCGCAATAATCCAGATCACTAAGGTGATGGCGAGTGTAGGCACTGAGCCTATACGATCTTGCAAATGCCCACAGATAAAAGCACCTACTGCTGCTGTCACATTCACCACCATAATTAAGATAATCAAGGCTTGAGTATCAAAGCCCATGACTTCCTGGGCATAAATAGCCGCCAAAACAATGACCGTACTCACACCCGATTGATAAACGCCCAAGGTAATCAAAAACCACAGTAAATCGCGAAAGCGTGCCGCTTCTTTAAAGGTATGGACTAATCGGGTAAAGCTGATCTGTAAACTAGAGCGACTTCTATCCCATAGCGCCGGTATGGCTCGCTCACGTAACCAGATAAACGTAGGCAATGCGGCTATTGCAAAAATGCACGCGGTAATGAGTAGCGAGACAGGCACAAAATGGGTAGCCGTTAAGCCTTGTTGTTTAGCCCAAGTAATATAAGCTAAACAAATGCCTAAAGTTAACAAGCCACCAAAATAACCCAAGCTCCAACCGTAACCCGACAACCGCCCCATGTTCTCCTCAGGTACTAGTTCTGGCAAAAAAGCGGCAATTAGATTTTCACCACTGGCAAACATGATGGCCGATAGGGTCACCAAGACCATACCCAAACCGATATCACCCGGCCCTACCCACGCCAAGCTTGCGGTTGCGGCAATACAGCCTATGGAAGACATTAATAGAAAGCGTTTTTTACAGGCGCGATGATCGGCGATGGCTCCTAGTAACGGCCCGCTGATCATAACCACAAAATTAGCCAGTCCTATCGCTAATGACCATAACAAGGTTGACAATCCTGGAGTAACGCCTTGCTCTGCTCCGGCCACTACGCCGACAAAATAAGCACTAAAAATAGTGGTTTGTACCACGGTGGTATAGCCGGAATTTGCAAAATCATAAAAGGCCCAAGCCAATAACTCCCTAAAACCTGCCTTAGCGATGACTGACGGCGACTTATCAGCAGAGCGCATAGTCTGATGTTGTTTCATTCATAAACTCCTTGGTAATATTGGCTGCCAACTTAAGGCGCAACAGTTTAGCTTAAACCTTCACTTTTAAACACTAAGCATAGACATAGACAAAGGGCGAAAGATTAAGGACGAAAGCTAAGCTTAGCCTTAAGATGATAGACATGTATATTTCGCCTTTCGTCTTTCACCCTTCGTCT
>CAMDNJ010000162.1 GCA_945902915.1 Crenothrix polyspora
GTCATTAATAGTCGTCAATGGTATATCGAGCAAGGCATAACTTTACACGCGGGTATTGATAAAGTCGTGGTACGTATAGACCGAAAGCATAAAAAAGTTTATGCACAGGATGGCACGGTTGCTGGCTATGATCGCTTATTAATCGCTACCGGTTCTAAAGCAGTTATTGCAGATATTCCGGGTAATGATTTGGACGGTGTTATTAGCTTTCGAGATATTCTCGATGTTAATAAAATGCTCAGTTACAGTCGTAGTCATCAACATGCCCTAGTATTGGGCGGTGGTTTATTAGGCTTAGAAGCGGCTAATGGCTTAGTTTTAAGAGGCATGGACGTGACGGTGATACATAATAACGAAGTCTTACTCAATCGGCAGATGGATAAGCCGGCAGGTACTATGCTACAAACTCAGCTAGAACAGCGCGGTTTAAAGTTTAAGATGGCTGCCAAACTTAAATGCTTGGAGGGCGATGCCCAGGGACACATTACTAGCGCTTATTTTGAAGACGGTAGCCAATTAGCTTGTGATTTATTTATTATGGCCATCGGCGTGCGTCCGAACATGACGCTAGCTCAAAACGCTGGAATATATTGCGAACGCGGTATCGTGGTCAATGACACCTTACAAAGTTACGATCCGAGTATTTATGCGGTGGGTGAATGTATTCAACATCGTGGTGATACCTTTGGCTTAGTTGCGCCTTTGTTTGAACAAGCAAAAGTCTGTGCTAATCATTTAAGTGCTCATGGTGTTGCTGAATATATCAGCTTGCCAACCTCGACTAAGCTTAAAGTGACGGGTATTCAAATGTTTTCTATGGGTGATTTTTTGGGAGATGAACAAAGTGAAAGCCTGCACTTAACCGATCCTGCCTTAGGTATTTATAAAAAATTGGTCATCAAAGCTAACAAGTTGATCGGTGCCGTGCTTTATGGCGAAACAGATGATGGCAGTTGGTATCAGGAGTTGTTAGAGAAACAAGAGAATATTGCCACTATAAGAGATACGCTGATTTTTGGTAAAGCGTATGTATGTGAGCAATGAATAATCTTCCTGTTATAAAAACTACTTGTCCCTATTGTGGCGTAGGTTGCGGAATCAGCGCCAGTGTGGATGAGCAAAATAGACGAGTGAACATCAGTGGCGATCTTGCACATCCCGCTAATTTTGGTCGCTTGTGTTCTAAAGGTTCTGCCTTAGGTGACACTATTGAGCTTAAAGGACGTTTATTACAACCTCAAATCTATGGACGTGAGGTGGAATGGACGGAAGCTTTAGATAAAGTGGCTGATATCTTTAGTAAAACCATAGCGAAATACGGCCCTGATTCTGTGGCGATTTATGGTTCAGGACAGTTATTGACCGAAGACTATTATGTGGCCAATAAACTGATGAAAGGTTTTATCGGTAGCGGCAATATGGATACTAATAGTCGCTTATGTATGTCGTCTTCGGTTGCCGGACATAAACGAGCTTTTGGTTCTGATACCGTACCAGGTTGTTATGAGGATTTTGAACAAGCCGAGCTGATTATTCTTATTGGTTCTAATGCCGCTTGGTGTCATCCAGTCAGCTTTCAGCGTATTCAGGCGGCAAAAGAGGCTAATCCTGCCTTAAAAGTTGTCGTGATTGATCCACGGCGTACCGCAAGTTGTGATATTGCTGATCTACATTTGGCTGTTACTAGCGGTACTGATGCTTATTTATTTAATGGCTTGCTAGCTTTCTTAAGTCAACAAAAGGCATTGAATCAAGCTTATATTGATACTCATACCGAAGGTTTTGAAAAAGCCTTAGCAAGTAGTCGTTATAGCCTAGAGCAAGTAGCAGAAAAGTGCGCTATTAGCATAGATGATTTACGCAGCTTTTATCAATGCTTTGCCGCTCATGAAAAAGTCATGAGTTTATACAGTCAGGGTATTAATCAATCCTCATCAGGTACTGATAAAGTTAATGCCATCATCAATTGTCATCTAGCTACAGGTCGTATCGGTAAAGCGGGTATGGGGCCTTTTTCTTTGACGGGTCAACCTAATGCCATGGGAGGTAGGGAAGTCGGTGGCTTGTCTCATCAGTTGGCGGCACACATGGATTTTTCTAATGCCGAGCATATCGATAAGGTTGCGAGGTTTTGGGAAGCGAAGTCCATTGCCCAAAGGCCAGGCTTGGCTGCGGTTGATTTATTCGATGCCATTGCTGATGATAAAGTAAAAGCGATATGGATTATGGGGACTAATCCCGTGGTCAGTTTGCCTAATGCCGATAAAGTCAAACAAGCTTTGCAGCACTGTGAATTTGTGGTCGTTTCTGATTGTATCGCTAACACTGATACGACTGCCTTGGCGCATGTGTTATTACCCGCGCAAGGCTGGAGCGAAAAAGACGGTACCGTAACTAATTCTGAGCGTCGTATTTCTCGTCAACGTGCTTTATTGAGTCCAGCTGGCAAAGCGAAGCCCGATTGGTGGATTATTACCCAAGTTGCTAGGCGTATGGGTTTTGAATCAGCGTTTAATTACCAAAGTAGTCGTGATATTTTTCGTGAACATGCCGCGCTTTCAGGTTTTGAAAATAATGAGGAGCTTGGTTTGAGAGATTTTGATATTTCAGCTTTAGCTACCCTAACTGAGCATGAATATGAACATTTGCAACCGATACAGTGGCCAGTTAATCAAACTTATCCGCAGGGTAGGGCGCGTTTTTTTGAGCAAGGACAGTTTTATACCGCATCAGGTAAAGCACAATTTATTGCCATAGAATCACGGTTGCCAGTGAATGCTCCTGATGATCAGTATCCTTTAATACTCAATACCGGTCGCTTACGTGATCAATGGCATACCATGACGCGTACAGGACTCGCGCCCAAATTAAATCAACATAAACCTGAGCCTTTCGTGGAAGTGCATCCTGTTGATGCAAAGCTTTATGGCTTACTGTCGAATAGCCTAGCCAAAATAAAAAGTCGCTGGGGTTCAATGCTGGCACGTGTACAAATTACCGATAGCCAACAACAAGCTAACGTGTTTGTACCTATGCATTGGACGCAACAATTAGCCAGTCAAGGCCGAATGGGGGCCTTAGTTAATCCTGTTGTCGATCCTATTTCCAAGCAACCCGAATGCAAACATACGCCGGTTTCTATTAAGGCTTATTATCCAGCTTGGCAAGGTTTTATATTATCACGGCAAGAGCTGACTTTAGTTGATACCGAATATCGCGTGACTATTAAAGGTGCACAGTTTTATCGTTATGAATTAGCAGGAGATACTTTAATCGACGATTGGCAAAGCACTATCAATAAGCAATTGCCAGATACCAGCGCTGAAAACGAGCAATGGCAGGAATATCATGATACTGGTAAAGGAAGCTACCGAGCAGCTAGACTCATCGATAATCAGTTGGATGCCGTCATTTTTATAGCGACTGAAAATACCTTACCTGAACGTAGTTGGTTAAGTAGTCTATTTGCCCAGCCAGCTTTGACCCTTATTGAACGTAAAGCCATACTGTCAGGACGGCCACCGCAAGGTGTTGCTGATGTAGGAGTTATTGTTTGTGTTTGCTTTAATGTAGGTGAAAAAACGCTACAAGCTGCTATCAAAGAAAAAGCGTTAAAAACTCATCAACAAGTAGGAGTCTGTCTTAAAGCGGGTACTAATTGTGGCTCTTGTGTGCCGGAGATTAAAGCGTTGTTGGCTAAGACTTAGCTAGGAGTCTGTTCTTGAGCAGGTGAGTAATTGTTTATTTGGTATATAATTCACATTGTTTTTTTTTTCATAGACATTTGTGTCATAAGAGATAAAAGCAGACATATCAAAAAAATATTTTGAAAAAGCCTTTAAATAAAATATCATAGTGATTCGCTATTATAGTATTGCGTAAATAAACATCGATTGGAGTTATGGAAAAAAGTAGTGTATTTGATTTAATAGAACGAATGTCTGCATTAATTCGATCTGAAGAACGAAGGCGGTGTACAGAATTAGGTTTGCAGCCGGTTCATTTACAGGTGATGGATTACTTGTCTCGCTGTAATCGTTATAGCGACACCCCAGCGGCACTTGCTAATTATTTAGGGATGACTCGTGGTACCGTTTCTCAGACGATATTGCTACTTGAAAAAAAAGGCTATCTCAAAAAAACAGCCGATGAAAAAGACAAGCGTATGGTTCATCTTAGCCTTTTAGCTGAAGGTGATGCGCTTATGAATAAAGCCAGCCCTGCTGATTTATATAGCCAAGCATCTGCTATTTTTAATGAAAATATCAACCAAGAAAATGTTTTTATTAACGCACTCAATGCACTTCAAAAAGCGAATAAATCACAATCATTTGGCCTTTGTAAAACCTGTAAATATTTCACTGAAACTTCAGTGGGCTTTGTTTGCGATTTAACTAAAGAACAACTTAGTCAAGGCGATAGTGAAAAAATATGTCAAGAGCATAGCCTTAGTTGATGCTTAATTTGCCTATCTAAGCGTAGACAACACATTAAATACCTGTCGACTACGCTAGATATTAAGACATGAGCTATTCAATGATTACGACACTTCCGCGTTTAATGACGCCAGTCTGTATTACTTTCGCATAAACACCCACTGACGGCAGTGCTTTATCAGCAAAAGGCACATGTACGGTATTTTCAGCTATGGTACGTAAAATTTTAGCGTCTTTTGCTAAATCGCCTTGTGCCAATGTAGGCATTACACAACGAGGACAAGGGTCTGTAATCAGAAGTTTTACGTCACCAATGGTTAGCGTTTTACCTACCCAGTCGTTTTCAA
>CAMDNJ010000163.1 GCA_945902915.1 Crenothrix polyspora
CTGGATCCTTTGCAGTCCATGCCGAGATGACGAATTTGATGTTTTTCAGATGCTTATAAGATTTGTATTGATCGATCTTATTTTATTTACCCAATCTAATTCACATAGGGCCCTAAATATTCGTCATTTGAATAAAGGCTGGTAGCCTAGCATACTATTCTGGCTTCAAAATCAGTGGAACTTTTACTATCACTGTATTTAGCAAAGATGTCTATTAAATAAACTAGCAGCACTACTTTGCGCTATTTTTAGTAACATCAACCTAATAACAGGCAGTCATAAAAAAAGCTATTACTCGTTAAAGTAATAGCTTTTTAAGGTTACTCACCACACCTACCTTGTTAACAAGATACGAATAGTTAGCTGATGTTATTTTTTTGCACAATGCAAAGCACAAGCTTGGTCTTTATCACCTGGTTGGGCGGCGCAATGAGTTGCGCAATTATGATCACCAGCAGCAGCAGGATTTGCGCCGCAATGATCGGTACACATTTTAGCGTCTTTATCGGTATGAGTTGCGCAATGCGCTGCGCAATCGTGGGGGGCAGCGGCTACTGGTAATGCAAATAAAGCGGCCAGAGCGACTGTTAGTATTAAATTTCTTGCTTTCATAATATTTTCCTTAAATGTTATCTATTGTTACGTTAAAGATATATTGTTGTCACGATTCTCAGGCTACTACTTAAGTATCATTATGTCAATAATAAGTATTGTATTGTCATGCTCACGTTGTGTGTGGCAATGCATTTTTAATTGCAGTTGTGATGAGTGACGTAGAGCGTCAGTCTAGTAGTCTGGAATAAGCCCTGTAGGGTGGGCAACGCTCAATGCCTACCGTGTAGATTGGCAAATGGTCGACTTTAAGAGCTAATGAGCAAAAGCACATTACATCCAGCGCTCAATATTTAAGCGTTCAATACCTCTGAGTCATTAACGTAGGTTAGCCAATTAACACGGGACAAAGCGCTTGCGTAAATGTTACCGTTGGGCTAACGACTCTATCGTTAACCCAGCATTGATGCCGAGTAGTGTGGGTTGCGAAAAGCATGCAACCCAACGCGACTATTATTCTACTGCCATAATTACGCCCCGATTGAGGGGAGTGTTAGGCTTGAACTTCAACGAAGGAGCTTGCAGAATGAGGCGTTGGAATATATTGTCCTTCTTCTTTAAGCGCTTCAATATGAAATTCGATGGCCTCTTGAATAAGTTGCAGAACCTCTTGAGATGATTCGCCTACGGCTATGCAGCCAGGGAGATCAGGCACATAGGCACCAAAGCTAGTTGGACCTTCTTCAATAACAACTAAATAACGCATATAAACCTCTACTACTTAAGTCCAACTTGTTTCAGAACGTTAAAAAGTGTTCCATTTGGGACATCTACGCTGGGTTTTCCAGCAACAGTAACCGTACCGGATTTGATGGGATGGTGAAATTGGCGATGACTTCCCTTTTGCCGGACTTGCTGCCAACCATCCAACTCAATTATTGCGATAAGGTCTTTAATCTTCATGCGATGAGTTTAACACGATTTATCCAAATGATTTACAGTCTAGTAGGCAGGAATAAGACCTTTTCGAGCGTAAACGAGTCGCTGCAGTAATGCCCGACGGTGTAACTGATTTTAGTCCCGTAGTTTGGATTGCGTCTTTTTGCAACCCACACTACTCGGCATTGATGTTGTGTTAACGATAAAGATGTTTGTCCACCCTGCTGTCTGGTACCCAAGTTCTGCTCTCATCGTTATATACAAGTTATGTAGGGTAGATAAGCAACGCGCATCCACCAAAATATAATCGGATGCGCGCTGCTGATCACTGTACACAGTTAAGCGAAAACAGTTTGTGTGGAGTGCGGAGCTTCAGTTCAGCGTTTTAAAACAGCTGAAGCTGTTTTACTCCAATCACACAGAATACTTGTCTATAACGACGAAAGCTGTAAGGGTATTATTTGTTGGGTGGATTCGCCGCTAGGCAATCCACCACACAAAGGCTAGCTGTCATCGGCGTTGTGCGATGATTGGCAGTTTGCTGGCGCGAAACCACCCTACACCATGCTATTGATTTAGGTTTTATTATGCGGATATGGAAAGTCAGGTGGACAGTGTTTTTCTGCCCACCACTAATCGACAACTGGTGGGCAAACGATAAAGCTGTTTACCCACCTTATATGTCTGTCATAGCTAAGCTATGCCCTTAAACGCCTACGGTAACACTCAATACATCGCTCCATTGCCCGACTTGCTCGTCATGTAAGCGATAAATGGCTTTATATTTCCATATGGCACTAGTAGCCGGCAAGGGCTGGGTATCATTGGTATTGGGCTCGGTGTTAATGGTCAGAAAACTAAAACCAGCGCCATCACCTCGGTCTACCCAAATTTCTATGGCGGCAGCAGCCCCTTTAGTCCAGCCAATAACCGGATGTCCGGCTTTATTTTGAGCGGTTAAGATAGGTTTCCAAGTGCTCGGATCTTCAACAGTGGTTGTGCCAATCACACCTAAAGCTAAACCTATCGCCGAGGTATAGTTTTTATGGCTTTTAAGATGCGCCACTAAAGTAGATAGCCTAGGAATAATGCCAGAATTCACTGCGGGCGGCATCGGTTCAGCCAACATAGGCGGCACAGTCCAGCCTATAGTAGCGGTGCTACCATCACGTAATATATTTTTATATTCTGTTAAATGATGGGCATAGGCTTGCATATCACCTAAGCTTTTCAAAATATAGCGAAAGGCGAGGGCATCGGCTTGAAGGCTGGTCAAATCTTCATTAGCCACCTCCAATGTCGCGGCATAATGCGGTAAAGTGGTAGCCGCATGATCTAACAAATCAGCTTTTCCGCCATCCGTAGTAGGCATAAAAGAATTACTGGTCATACTATTTCCTTAAGGTTTAGGGTTGGTTGATGAGTGCTAGGTAAGTGTTACTGAGCGTTCAGTTAAGTTAGTCTAGCGTTTTGCCAATCGTTAGCTCAAAACTGCTGATCTTATTAAGTGTTCCTCTAATCTGATGGAGTGTTACGCCAATCTTGCTGAGTGCTAAGCAAGATTGGCAATGGTTATATCCCACCTGCGCAGCACTTGGCATAAGCTACGGGAGTATTGGGCCTTACTGGCTTAGTGCTCAGTAAGGTCTGATTCGCCTTCTCAGTAATTGAAGAGCACTAGCTACAGATATGATGAGTACTTAGCAAGATTGGCGTAAGACTTCAGTAGATTAAAAACAGACTTAACAAGATTGCCGTAATGCTTCAGTAGATTAAAAACAGACTTAACAAGATTGTATAAACACTCAGCAAGATTAAAGTAATGCTCTGCAAGATGCGGCTAGCACTTAAGTCTGTATGCAGAGCATTGCTTAAGCTGTGCGTAACGCTCTACTATTAAAAAATCAGACTATAGGTACATTAAAATATGGTAGCGCTCAGGATAATTCGCCAACAATGGCGTTTTGACAGAGAAAATCTAAATTCCTTGTTAATTGGCGGTTACTTTATAACCTTACAACTTTAAAATAGCAATGATTATCTTACAAATATTCGATAATAATTAATGTTCTACGCCTGAGACTATATTCCCCTTATGATCATCAGAATAAACGCTAAGTATTTAGAGTCGAATGTCCGTTTTTTAATGTGATTATAGCCTAGTAAATAGATAAAAACTGTAAGGCGGATTATTTGTAGGGTGGATTCGCCGTTAGGCAATCCACCGCAAAACGGCTGGCTGTCATCGTCGGTTTGTTGGCGCTAAACCACCCTACACCATACTATGATTTACGTTTTATTATGCTGAAATGGAAAGCCAAGTGGACAGTGTTTTTCTGCCCACCACACTTATTGACTGCTTGCTTTACATAGCTACCAAGGGCCACTAACATGTCTGGTTACATCCATTCGGCAATGTAAAATACGAGCAACCTCGATTTCTGTTTTGCCGACACGGTAAAAAATAATATGACGGTTAACATTAAAACTACGTACTCTCTCATCAATTTCATTTCGAAACTTACCAAGTTCTGGGGAAAGGACTAGATTTTCTAAGCCGCTTTTAATTTCAGAAAGGTATGCTTTTGTTTGCTTATTACCCCAAGTCATCAGTGTGTAGTTCTTAATATGTTGTAAATCATCCTGTGCTTCTTTTGATAATCTATATCCCTGCATTAACAATTATTCCTTATTGAGCTCTTCAAAAAAGGCTCGGCCATCGACGCTTTCGCCTCTATCTAAGTGTTTTATTCCTTTGTTAACCTCGCTTCTAAGTTTATCCAGTTTTATCTGGTATATCCATGCTTCATGGGTTTCCATAAATCGTAAAGATTCGCGAATAACTTCACTGGCGTTGTTATACATTCCGCTGGCGACTTTCGCTTTTACCATTTTTTCAAGTTGATCAGTCAGTGATACATGCATGTTTTGCCTCCTTGGTGCTTAAGGCCTAATCATACAAAGATTATCAAAGATTGACAATCGAATGAGGGCAGGAAAAGCAAGTGGTGTGCATACGATAAGTCCGTAAGTCGTAAAGCTGTAAGGCGGATTATTTGTAGATACCGTCTTGCCCCGCCAAAAGCAAGCAATATTTAAATAGCATAATTTGGGTCGAAAGGCTGACCTGACTTAATAACCCCAAAAGCGAGGTGAATAAGCTTACGCATGGCTGCACAGACAATAACT
>CAMDNJ010000164.1 GCA_945902915.1 Crenothrix polyspora
CTGACGCCTTGTTCTTTAATAAGTTTAACGACTTCTAATTTAAACGTGGTATCAAATACTCGACGTTCTTTATTCATGATGATTTCCCCATTTTGATTGATTAAGTATATCAACCTATCTGGGTGTCTGTTTTTATTAGACCACTACAAAGTGAGGGTCAGTTGGTAGGATGGGTAGAGCGAAAGCGAAACCCATCAGGATGATGAAATAACAAAACACCTTAACCACATCGGATGTTTATGATGGGTTTCGGCTATTGCCTCTACCCATCCTAGGCGGCTGTGTGGCTTAATTTTGACAAGCAGAGGGTAAATAAGGATACATTGCAACTACAGCGCCGACAGCAGTAGTTGTAGCAGCTGTAAATGTGCTACAGGTCCAAAGGACAGTCCCATCTGCTTGTGCGACAGCTAGTAGACCTAGAAATTTACCATCTACAGCAGGACTTCCTGTACTTTTTATGGTAATGACAACTGATGCAGAACCTAATGCCGGCGCAACTGCTGCTACCGGATTATAATTAACAGCTTGAATGTATTTTGAGTTTAGCGGCACAGCTGTCGCAAATGGTGCGATAGCTGGAAAAGCACCAGTTGTTGCATAAGCTTCAGCTATTGAATTCTTCTGTGCATCTAAGAAAGTCGTTTCTTCAACCAACTTAGCTCTAATCATATAATCCTGATAAGCCGGCAAGGCTATCGCCGCCAAAATACCAATAATCGCTACGACGATCATTAGCTCGATCAAGGTAAAACCTTGTTGTAGTTTAGTGTATTGAGTTTTCATAAAATCTCCTGAACATAAAGTAATATTAAAAGTGAGCTGGGTTTTAAAGCTTGCTGGAACCTGTATAACGATGATTGCTAATGCTAAAACCTATTTTTATCGAGGTTTTTAATGATGCGTACATAGCATAATGGATAGTTGAATGTTGTGCTATCCGTACAAATACCTAAATCAGGGAAATAGAGTGAATTAATTTTTTATAGTTCCCGAACGCCATGGTTAATTTCAGGTTTTTTGTAAGGTAATGCGGCAATGGAATTAATGAGACGCTTAGTTAAAACAGCTAAAGCAGTTTTACTCCATACATAGGCGCGATATATGAGCTGCATAGGCAAAAACTCAAGCTATGTAAATCCTGCGACCGAAGTTACCAACTCCGTAGGGGCGTATGCAATACGCCCTTTTATCGAAAACGTAGTATTTAGTAGGGCGTATGCAATACGCCCCTACGGGCCATCAGCACAATGTTATTAGACGGCTATGTATTAGAAAACTGTTGCTTATGCCTTAATTACCTGCGTAAAGCCTGTTATTTATGCGCTTTTAAGGCTATAATTGCGCGCTATATAATTCCAGTTTATGAGTATGCATGGATATTAAAGACTATATGCAAGGCTTAGGCTTGCAAGCAAGAAAAGCGGGTCGCATTATCAGCCGTGCCGATACCGGCAAAAAGAATCAGGCGCTGTTAGCGATTGCCGATGTCTTGAATCAGCAACAAACGCTATTGATTGCCGAAAACCAAAAAGATTTAGATGCTGGCAAACTTAATGGCCTAGATGCCGCCTCCCTTGATAGATTAGCTTTAACCCCGATTAGTATTCAGGCCATGATCACTGGCTTACAGCAAATTGCCGCCTTGCCTGATCCGGTCGGTGAAATTAGCAATCTCAGTTACCAGCCTAGCGGTATCCAAGTTGGACAAATGCGCGTGCCTTTGGGCGTTATCGGCATTATTTATGAATCTCGCCCAAACGTGACCGTCGATGCGGCGGCTTTATGTCTTAAATCGGGCAATGCCTGTATTTTAAGAGGCGGTTCTGAAGCCTTGCATTCTAATCAGGCCATAGCCGCGTGTATTAGTATCGGTTTGGCCGCTGCTGATTTACCTATTACAGCGGTGCAGATCGTTGCTACCACCGATAGAGCTGCGGTAGGTGAACTTATTACTCTGCAAGACTATGTCGATGTCATCGTGCCACGCGGTGGTAAAAGCTTAATTGAACGTATTGCTAAAGACGCCACTATTCCAGTCATTAAACACTTAGACGGTATTTGTCATGTTTATATTGATGACAAAGCCGATATAGCTAAAGCCATCGCTATTGCCGTCAATGCCAAAACTCATCGCTATGGCGTGTGTAATGCCATGGAAACTTTACTGGTCGCTGAAAGTATCGCCGTGCAGGTCTTACCTTTATTAGCGGCTAGCTATCTTGAAAAAGGCGTGGAATTACGCGGCTGTCTTAAAACTTGTTCCATAATCCCTCATTGTTCAAGAGCGACGGAAGACGATTGGCATACTGAATATTTAGCACCGATTTTAGCCATTAAAATCGTTCATGATTTAGATGAAGCGATCGCCCATATTAATCATTATAGTTCTAGCCATACCGAAGCGATTGTTACCGAAGATTACACTAAAGCACGACGTTTTTTGCGTGAAGTTGATTCTAGTTCGGTGATGGTGAATGCTTCTACGCGTTTTGCCGATGGTTTTGAATATGGTTTGGGCGCTGAAATTGGCATTAGTACTAATAAGCTGCATGCGCGTGGCCCCGTAGGCTTAATTGGCTTAACCTCGCTGAAATATATTGTTTTAGGTGACGGTCATATCAGGCACTAAATGATAGGTATTTTTGGCGGCACTTTTGATCCTATTCATTATGGTCATTTGCGTTCAGCACTCGAGGTTAAAGACGTTTTTGCTTTATCAAAACTCTTATTAATCCCCAGTGCTCAACCACCGCATAGAGAGCAACCTGTCGCTACAGCTACTGAGCGTTTACAGATGTTAGAATTGGCGATCAGTCATCATCCTGAACTCTCTATCGATGCCAGAGAGCTAAACCATGATGGCCCCTCTTATATGGTGGATACGCTAGCTTCATTAAGTAAAGATTATCCGCATGAACCCTTGTTGTTATTTATAGGCGGTGATGCGTTTAAACAATTAATGAGTTGGCATCAATGGCAGCGCTTATTTGATTTTGCCCATATTGTGGTGATGACTAGGCCAGGCGTGGTTATAAATACTATGAATGAATTTTTTAAGCAACGGCACTGTCAGCAGTTAACAGAGTTGGCAAGCACTAGGGCAGGTAAGTTATACTTTCAGCATGTTACCGCGCTTGATATTTCGGCTACGGCTATCAGGCACATGATTACTCAGCAACAAAATCCGGGCTTTTTATTGCCCGATACGGTGTTAGCCTATATTAGGCAGCATCAGCTATACCAGAGACATTGATCTCATCACTTACTAGGAAATTGAATGCAAGCAGAAGCCATTTTAAAAATCGTCGAAACTGTTTTAGACGAACGCAAAGGCCATAATATTACGACGTTAGATGTACGTGGTAAGACCAGTTTTACCGATTATATGGTCGTTGTGACCGGTACCTCCGATAGACATTTAAAATCTATGTGTGATTACGTAGTCGATGAAGTTAAAAAACAAGGTGCAAGACCTTTAGGTATAGAAGGTGATATAGGTTCAGACTGGGTGTTATTAGACTTAGGTGATGTAATTGTGCATGCCATGACTACACAGGCTAGAGGTTTTTATCAGTTAGAAAAGTTATGGTCTATAGACGGTGATGTGACTGAGGACGAGCAAGATTCAGAATAAAATATCATGACCTACTGAATTAGGTGACTTATAAGTGATTTATTAAAATCATTGTGATAGCGATTCAACTATTAATTTATTGTTATAAGGGAAATAAATGAACAGTAATACTTTGAAAATCTTATGCTTCGCCTTGTTGATGTTACCTGCTGGTGCTTTTGCCAGTGAAGTTGCCAACCTTTTAAGTCCTGCTAAGCCCTTAAATATTACTGATCATTTCGTGGGTTATCTGGCTATTGGCGTCACCGTTTTAGCGTATATTACGGCGATGTCAGAAGAAGTCATTGCCCTTAGAAAATCTAAGCCTATGGTCTTGGGTTCTGCCGTCATTTGGTTTGC
The DNA here is from genome assembly GCA_945902915.1 of Crenothrix polyspora. Classification (GTDB taxonomy): domain Bacteria; phylum Pseudomonadota; class Gammaproteobacteria; order Methylococcales; family Methylomonadaceae; genus Methylobacter_C. Next base: position 3,977 of record CAMDNJ010000164.1, read on the forward strand.
TATTTGTATTTATTATGCGTTGCATGGAGAGGCCAAAGTTGCAGCGGTTGCTTTTGAAAGTAACTTATTAGCCTATATCGAATTTTTCTTATTCATTCTAGTGTCATTGACTTATTTGAACGCTATGGAAGAGCGAGGTGTATTCGATAGTCTTAGAATTTGGTTGCTCAATCGGCAATACAGTTATCGGCAGTTATTTTGGATTACTGGGGGCTTAGCGTTTATTTTGTCAACAGTGATTAGTGGCATGGCGGTTGCATTATTATTGGGTGCTGTTGCAGCTGCGGTGGGTAAGAAAAACAAAGACTTTGTCGCTATCGCTTGTGTCAATATTGTGGTTGCGACTAATGCCGGTGGCTCCTTAAGTCCTTTAGGCGGCATCTCGACCTTATTTATGTGGCAAAACAAAATACTGCCTTTTTATGAGTTTTTCTATTTGTTGGCACCTTGTCTAGTTAATTTTATGTTGCCCGCTGCCATTATGCATTTTTTTGTACCTAAACAAATACCTGCCGCCTCTACCAGCCGTATTTGGTTGCGCCGTGGTAGTAAGCGAGTGATTTTTTTGTTTATGCTAACCTTAGCTATGACGGTTTGGTCCAACATTAACTTAGATTTGCCTCCAGCTGCCGGCATGATGGCAGGTTTGGGTTTATT
>CAMDNJ010000165.1 GCA_945902915.1 Crenothrix polyspora
GGGTGTTGACGAAGCAGCTTATATTAAAGCCAGCTTTTTATCCGCTATTGCAAATGGCTCTGAAAACTCACCTATATTAACTGCATCCGATGCTACTGAACTATTAGGCACTATGTTAGGCGGCTATAACATAACCCCGTTAATAGCACTGCTTGATAACACTAGCTTAGCTCCAATTGCAGTAAAAGGTTTATCTCATACTTTACTGATATTTGATGCCTTTCATGACATTCAAGAAAAAGCACAAGCCGGCAATAGCTATGCACAACAAATCATCCAATCTTGGGCAGATGCCGAATGGTTTACTAGTAAACCCGCAGTACCAGAAAAAATGACCGTCAGCGTCTTTAAAGTCACGGGCGAAACTAATACCGATGATTTATCGCCTGCGCCTGATGCTTGGTCTAGACCCGACATTCCTCTACATGCGAAAGCCATGTTAAAAATGCCCAGACCCGGCATTACTCAAGCAGAACTACAAATCGAAGAATTACAACAACAAGGCTTTCCGGTCGCTTATGTCGGTGACGTAGTCGGCACCGGATCATCACGTAAATCAGCCACCAACTCCGTGCTTTGGTATATCGGCAATGATATTCCCTTTATTCCCAACAAACGCGATGGTGGTGTGTGTATAGGTGGAAAAATTGCGCCTATCTTCTTTAATACCATGGAAGATTCTGGCGCCCTGCCCTTTGAATGTGATGTATCACAATTGGCCATGGGCGATATTATCGACATTTATGTTTATGAAGGTGTTATTAAACGCCATGATAGCCATGAACCCATCTGCGATTTTTCTTTAAAAACTGATGTAATCTTAGACGAAGTACGTGCAGGCGGCCGTATACCACTCATTATTGGTAGAGGTCTCACTGAACGTGCTAGAAAATACTTAGGTCTTAATGCTTCAACGGTCTTTTCTTGTGCCGTAGATTTACAAGACAGTGGCAAAGGCTATACGCTTGCGCAAAAAATCGTTGGTAAAGCCTGTGGCGTAGCGGGAATTCGTCCTAATACTTATTGCGAACCCCACATGAGTACGGTCGGCTCACAAGATACCACGGGGCCTATGACCCGTGATGAACTCAAAGACTTAGCCTGCTTAGGTTTTTCTGCTGATTTAGTTTTACAATCTTTTTGTCATACAGCTGCCTATCCTAAGCCTATTGATATTGATATGCAGCACACCTTGCCAGATTTTATAATGAATCGTGGTGGCGTTTCCTTACGTCCGGGTGATGGCATCATACATTCATGGTTAAACCGCATGTTATTACCCGACACCGTAGGCACCGGTGGTGATTCACATACCCGTTTTCCATTAGGCATTTCTTTTCCAGCTGGTTCGGGTTTAGTCGCCTTTGCCGCAGCGACCGGCGTCATGCCCTTAGATATGCCAGAGTCGGTATTAGTCCGCTTTACTGGCGAAATGCAGCCTGGTATCACTCTAAGAGATATGGTCAATGCCATTCCTTATATTGCTCTACAACGTGGTTTGTTAACCTTAGATAAATCAGGCAAGAAGAACGTATTTTCAGGACGCATACTGGAAATCGAAGGTTTACCTGATCTAAAAGTTGAACAAGCTTTTGAATTATCAGATGCCTCAGCAGAACGCTCAGCTGGTGGCTGTTCGATACGCTTAAATGAAGCGCCTATACGCGAATACCTTAACTCTAACATCAGCCTAATTAAATGGATGATTAAAGAAGGCTATGGCGATGTACGCACCCTAACCCGCCGTATCACTAGCATGGAACAATGGCTAGCAAATCCAGTCTTGTTAACAGCCGATGCTGATGCCGAATATTTTGAAATCATTGAAATTAATATGAATGATATCAAAGAACCGCTATTGGCCTGCCCTAACGATCCTGATGATGTCAAAACCCTCTCTGATGTGGCTGGCACTAAAATAGATGAAGTTTTCTTAGGCTCTTGCATGACTAATATTGGTCATTTTCGTGCCGCCGGCAAACTATTAGAGCAACAACAAGGCGAACTACCCACACGTTTATGGGTCGCGCCACCGACTAAAATGGATCAAAGCCAATTAACAGAAGAAGGTTATTACGAAACCTTTACTAAAGTAGGCGCAAGAACTGAAATACCTGGCTGTTCATTATGTATGGGTAATCAGGCGCGAGTGGCAGAAAATTCGACAGTCGTATCTACTTCGACGCGCAACTTCCCCAATCGTCTAGGAAATGGCGCCAACGTTTATTTATCGTCTGCAGAACTAGCCGCTGTGTGTTCTATTCTAGGTAAGATTCCGACTTTTTCTGAATACATGCATTATGCCGAGCAAATCAGTGCAAGTTCTGAAGATTCTTATCGTTATTTAAACTTCAATAAAATGGCGGCTTATCAATAGTCACGTAGGTTGGGCTGCGTGCTTTTCGCAACCCAACCTACCTAGATACCACACATTGCTAGCTCATCGACCTATAAAAACGAAAGCTTTCAGCTTCCTCCTACTTTGATCTACCGGTATAAGCTCATGGCTGAAAAACTGCAGCTATTTAGAAAATCATTAGCGTTCCCTAATCGAACCATGGTTTATTTACATAGCCAAATTGAGCAACAACAACGTATTTTAAAACAGCTTAAAGCAGCATTACCTGACGATCTGGCCAAGCATACTAAACATTGTCTAATTAAAGATCATAAATTGCTGGTCTATACCGACTCTGCCATTTGGGCCTCTCAGTTGCGCTTTTATAATACCGCTATATTAACGTCTATACAGACCCTAGTTAAATCCCCAATAGATAACTTACACATTAAGATTATTAGTCGAACAACAGGGCTGATAGAAACCACTCAACGCAAGGCAAACCTACCCTCCCTAGAAGGCATAGACCTTATACGCAAGCATAGTTTGAGTATTACTGATGATAAACTGAGCTTAGCCTTGCTTAAACTAAGCACCACGTTAAAAAGATTGGCTGATACGACTTAACACGTCATTTAAGTTTCGTAGGATGGGTTTCGGCTAAGGATTGCCGTCCACTAAAAAAGCCGTCGAAAAAGCAGCAGATCAATAATTGACTGGCAAAAATAGCATTAATGGATGGTCTGGAGTCGCCTCAAAACCAAATCGTCTGTAATAGGCTGCTGCATGTAAATCAAGTGCATCAACAAAAAGACCGATGCCTCCAGCTTCGTTGTATATACGGCGTGTACGCATTAATGCGTCAACGAGCAGTAATTCACCTAACTTCTTCCCTTGGTAATCTTTATGGACGGCTAAACGGCCTAACTTGACCCCCGGAATTCTTCTTGGAAAATTGTTACGGTGTGACTCAGGTAAATGAGTATTATCTATCTCAGAAAGTGTCAAGGCATAATAAGCCAAAATAATTCCAGAATTTTCATCATCCGTAGCGATATAAGTTTTTGACAAACATTTTTCTTGATGCTGCCTAGCTATTTGTTTTAGCCAATCATTAAGCTCTTGCCGACCCGAATCAAAAGCTTGGCGATTATGGCTCCCAGTTAAAGCTTGAATCTGCATCGTTTTGTTGACAGTGTTGATAGTGAGTTATTGCCGACTTTAATTTGGCATTCGGTTCGGAAGGGTTATCTAAAAGATTAAGTAGCCAATCCCAATCTTTAGCCGATAATTTAATAAGCTCTTCTCGTTCGATAATGGCCTGCGCTTCTTTAAGAGCCGATTGAACTAAAAATTGATTAAGCGTCGCTCCTGTTAATTCAGCAGCATGGCACAATTTCTCATAAACATGCCGAGGAACACGCGCACCAATACGATCCTGTTTAATCATTCCAGTATCCATTATCACCTCCCCCATTAAATAAAAGAATTATAGCATTGTCGCCATTATGGCGACAAAATAACTGCATCAGTTCGTAGGATGTGTAGATCAACGTGAAACCCATCAATCATTTCGTGCATTATGATGGGTTTCGCTGCGCTCTACCCATCCTACGGTACTGGGCACTAAACAAAAACTAAGGCATAAGTCCTCGCTAGTGATACAACAAAAACCACTAACCACATTGGATGTTTATGATGGGTTTTGGCTATCGCATCTAGCCTTCTTACGAATTGCTCAAGGTAATAATTTACTATTAAACTTTATAACTACAACATATGTGCAGCTTTTATTTTTAAATCCCCCCTAACCCCGCTTTTTTAAAGGGGGGAATTGGATATTGCTGGAACTGTGTAGTTCATGGGTATTGCTTACGGAAATTGTCAATGTAGTTGTCGCCTCGACGGTTAAAATTACGCTACTTTTCTTATCTGGATATCAATATCTTTGGCATCACCTTCTTTTACTTTATCTGGGTTAAGATGAACAGCTTCGACTCTTTGCCAATTCCGAGTGTTTCCGCTCCAGCGTTGTGGATTTTTAGCATAGGCAGCCTCGTAGACAGCTTTACGATTATTTATAAGCATTTCGTCTAAGTTGTTATGTCGCTGATCTGGCGTGACAAAAGCGAGACCACTATGGCGATGCTCGTGGTTATACCATTCGACTAACTGTGTAACCCATTGACGCGCTTCTATGACATCAGCAAAAGGCTTTAATGGATATTGAGGACGATATTTTAAGGTCTTAAATAATGATTCTGAGTATGGATTATCATTACTA
>CAMDNJ010000166.1 GCA_945902915.1 Crenothrix polyspora
TTTAATAATTTTAATATTTTTAATATTTTTAATATTTTTAATATTTGATCCTATAATTGGCTATTAAAGATGTCCGGTTACAGGACATCTTTTGCTTAATCATCACTAGCCTCTTCTTTTTTATAGAGCGTAATTGAAGGGAATACACCACGCTCCACATTATATATAAGGTTATTGGCTTGACTTAAGTAACGGCTAACTGCAATAGTCATTCTTCGGTTATAAAGCATATTGTCCGCATCTTCTTTCTCGAGCTTGATACCCACTTCCAACAGTATTCCTGCTCGCTGACCGATTTGTACTAAAGTATCTTTTGGGTAGCGCTTTCTCAATTCCAGTATTTTTAAGAGGCGCTTTATTGTCTCCATTCGTATTTTGTTTTTTATACGAACCACTTTTGCTGTACTGGCTTTGTAAATATCGACTTCACGGCCTTCGTATACATCTTTTAATATCTTACCGATTCTTCTTGTTACCGTTTGCTTACGCAGTGTTAACGGTATTTTAAGAATTAACGTTTCATTATTAAAACTATCTCGCTCAAGCTCCTCATATTTACTGATTTTACTTACTTTTTTTGGACGTTCTTGTTCAGTAAAAAGATACTGACCACGAATACTCCACCACTTATCGAAATGGCCTGCCACATCGCCAAAGTTGGAATATGTTTCAACCAGTTCACCCTTGTTACCACCTAACTTACAACACATTCTGTATTCATCGCTTGCTTGCAAGCTCTTAAACCACCAATAAATATAAGAGTCTTTTGCAAGTTGCAAGCGTTCCATTGCGGCCATTTTTTTGGTAAATGATCTTGGAATACCTTTTATTGGTACTAGTGTTTCTTCTTCTGTATCTATCATTGTTATCACGAATTTATTATATATGTCTTGTATGTATTATACATGTTTACAGATTGATACCATATGTCCCGTACCAGCTAATTAATTAAACACAATTGGCCAGTACGTTGTTTAGCAATTCCGCTAATCAACTTTTTTCGGGCACAGCCCATCTATCTATTAAAGGAAATGAAAATGGCTAAATTATCAGCTATGCAAAAAGAAACCGTTGTAATTACGGTTATTAATAAAATGAATAGTTTGTCTACTCAACGTGACGAATGGCAAGTGCAATATGATCGAACTAATACTGCTCTGTATGGTTTATTGGCTGAGTGTTTGAATATCTATAACGAGATTAAAGGTACTACTGCGGAGAAAGAAGTAATTGCCCAAATTAAAGAGCATCTTGCTCAACGTAATATGCAAGTTAAAGCTGGGACTTCTGTTATTAATTTGATTGTGCGTTACGTCTTCAATTCTGATCGTCGTCGTATCAGCAGTTACGCAAGAGCGTTAAGTGTAGCAATAAAAGAAGCAATAACTGTTGAAGATTTTGCTGGCTGGGTCAGTGCGTTTGGGGGTATAGAAGAAGTTGCAAGAGTAAAAGGGGCAACACCAGAAACACAACAAAAGAATTTTGAATTAGGTAATCAAATAACTGCTGTACATGAATTTCTGGATCTTTCTCTAGAAACTCCATTAGCTATAGTACCTAAAACTGGATTGAGTGATGTTGCTGGATCGGGCGAATTCACTTTACTTATCGGCAAAACCTTAGGCAATGGTGTTACCCAAGTTTTAAGTATTATTCCTGATACTACCCAGGCAATGGTTGATATGGCGATTAAAAAAATCGCACAAAGTCTTATCAATCTAAGTTCTCAAGAAGAATCTATTGATAAACAACAGGTGCGTGATGAGGCTGCCGAAAAAGCAAGAAAAGCCGCTAGATCAATCGGTTCTGCGAAAATCTCTTCAAGAAAAAGACCGGCAGTATTATCTAGTAAGAAATTAAAAGTAGCCGCTTAATTGCATATTCGGGGGAGTATTTCAACTCCCCCATTTTTTAACTATAAATAGGAGAAGTACATGAGTTTAGAATACAAATATGCGCCGCAGGTATTGTCAGACGTTATTATTAATGATCCCTTGGTGCACAATACATTAAGTCTATATACACTAGGTCATTGCAAAAAACCTTTACTACTACATGGACCTTTTGGTTCTGGGAAAACTACAATTGCTAATTTGTTACCTAGCGCTATTGAAAGAATTCCTAAAACTGAATTGTTAATTACTGAGTTGAAGGCTGTTGAATTTCAAACTATATCGGACTTAAAGAAGCATTTCGATAACAGTACTCGATATTTGAATTGTATAGAACAAAATCGTTTATACATTATTATTAACGAGATGCGTTTAAGCTATGCCTCTGGATTAGCTTTTCGAGATATTTTGGATGATATTCATGAAGAAATCCAAGTCATTATTACAACTAATTATCCACATAGTGTGGACGCAGGTGTTTTAGATCGCTGTACTAAATTAAATGTGCCTAGAATTACAGCGCCTGACTGGTTAACTAAAGTGCAGTTCATTGCTCAAAGTGAAGGAGTAACTATTAACGATGAAACTATGCTAAATTTTTTAAACGCACAGTTAAATTTCAATCCCAGTATTCGGGACTTAATGACTGAATTGGAACTTTTTATTTTTACAACTAAAAATAACGCAACATCTAGTCATAATACACAAAATATTGTGTCTCAAAAAAAACCAATGCCTACAAAAAAAACAGTTGTAAAAGTTAATCAAAAAGTGGGTTCTATTCAAATAGTAAATCCATTAGAAGCCCTACCTAAAACTGTTTAGTTTTAGTTCTCTGAAAGATGTCCTGTTACAGGACATCTTTCAATATAACTGCTTTATTTAATGCCTGCTAAAACTACAATCTTTTATTGTATTCAAAATATTGAATTAACCGGTCGACCATTTTAAACAAAGATCAAATAATTGCAGACACTTAATAACTTGAGCTATGCAATGTCACTAACCAATCTTACTGCCCAATTACAGCAATACACTGGCACTAGTGCTTATTACAGATTGTATCCCAAAGTGGTACTAACTGATGGCGCTAAATTTTTAGCTGAAGAGGCTAACTGTTTTTGGCTGATGGATGTGTATGCATCACATTTGCTTTGTGCAATTAATGGGGAACAAGAGAGCTTTACATGTTTACAGATGCGCACTAAAAATCATCACGCTACCATTGTTATTGATGATGGCAATGGCGTGGAACTGGCAAAACAAACGATTGATTTTACTGATTTCCCCCTGCATCACATCAAACTATATGCGTGTTGGGAAAATACACATTGGGTGATTATGCTAACCAGCGAATATTAAATAATTCCATTTCTTCATTCATTAACAGGTGATTCATGTCAACGTATCAAATGCCTTCATTTACTGTCAATTACAACGTAGCCGCGTTATATCAATCAGGTGCTAATTCGGGCATGGCGAGAAATGATATTTTTGAAACAACCGGAAGTTATTATCAAATTGTTGTACAAGCACCCCATCAAGGCGCTGCACGTGATATGGTTATTAATATGAACGGTGGTCCAAATAATTGCCGTATTAATTGGATTTCTCCAGTTATGTAATAAGTTTGTTTTGACTTTATACTGACCAGTAATTTCTAAAGCAATTCCACTGCCGCTTTTTTCATGTCAGCAGTCACATTAATATATCGCATTGTTGTTTGGGCTTGTCTGTGCCCTGCCAGCTCCATCATCACTTTTAACGATACTGACTTTGCACTGAGATTTGTTAAAAAACTACGTCTACCAGAATGGCTGCTTGCGCCATACATCCCTGCTGCTTTATATAACATGTGAATTGTGTAGCATAAGGTATTGGCATTAAAGCCATCGCGCTTTTGTGTAACTAATAATGAACTGTTATAAACATCGCTATAACTCAATGCTATTAACTGCTGACTATCAAATCTTGTTTTTACATAGACCTTAATTTCTTGTCGTAACTTTTCTGCCAGTACTACTGTTCGGCTAAATTTACCTTTCGTCATATCTGCCGTTAAATTAATTTCTCGTTTAACTGTACCATCTATTTCTAATACATCTTTTAATCGCAGTGCAGCTACTTCGCCAATTCGCATACCTGCCCAATGTGTTAGTAATACACACAACCTATCGCGTGCTGCATATTTACGGGTATTGATATAAAGCAGTAATAGGTTAAGTTCTTTGTCATTTAAAGTACGTGCTTGTTTCAGTGTCTTTTCTCCAGGTAACCAAGTAATTTCAGTAGCACTAGTTTGTTTTCTGTGTTTAAAAATTCCTACCAGTTTTTGCCATGTGTTTGATAAGTGCATTTTTCTTCCATTTATTAAGTGGTTAGCTGGTTATTTACCTATAAACCAAAGCTTTTGCATATTAGCTTTGGTTTTGCATTTAGCTGATTTTTTAGTCATAGCATTCCAAAGTGCAATAATACGTTTTTTATACTTTATATAGGTGAGTGTTATCACTCGGTAAGCTGAATTGCATTCAGCTGTTTTTCACTTCTTAGTCTGTGTTGTTCGCATTCGCTCACAACCCAAACTATTCAGTTCAAACTTATTTCTTTTATCCTTTATAC
>CAMDNJ010000167.1 GCA_945902915.1 Crenothrix polyspora
CCCTGCCAATCTTCTTTTTCTTCAATTTGTAAATGTACAAACCGAGCAAGAATGTTGAGCAAATTATCGGGTAGCAACACTTCATTCCACAAATAATCGGTGGCGTATTGGTTAATATCCTCCGGCACCTCATTGCCGGCAGCACCGTCTTTAGTGCCTTTATTAAAGGGCAAAAAGTAAGTGTCATCGCCTTCTAAACGCGTCGCCATATACACTTCATATTGACTGACGGCAAAATGCACCAGCGCACCACGCTTAAAAGTTAATAACGGCTCTGGCTTTTTGGTGGCAGGATCTATGGAATGACGCGTAGTTTTATATTGCTTAATAGCGTTGTGTACGGCTTGTTTAAACTCTGATTTCAATTCCAGGGTTGCTATCGGTAAGCCATTGACAAACAGCACCAAATCAATGCGCCACGCTTTGGCTTTTGCGCCGGTTTCAGCCAAATGCGCTTCATTTGCCCATGGGCTATAAACCAACTCTGGCACGACGCGACAACGGTTCTTCTGGTAACGCACTAAAGTCTCGGGATTTAAATCATGTTCAGGCTTAAACTGACACAAACTAAAGCGAGTTCCACGATGACGGAGTTCATGACGCAACACACCCAAGGTACCAACGGTACGTAGCTCTTTATTGGCAGCATTAGGATCAGCTTTGTTGAGCTGAGTGGCGACACGCTCTAAAAACTTTTCTTCTGTGTTATTAGGGTACAGGGTACAAAACTTTTGCCATTGTGCTTCTTGCGTTTCTTGCACAAAGCCCATTAAATCTTCTGGGTATAAAGCCAGTTCACGGTTGTAATTTTCTGGTTTACCCAATAGCCAACCATTAGCAAGCAAATGAGCAATCATGTCGTTTTGAAACGGTAACTCGCTGGCTTTACTACTCATCCGACTCATCGCCTTTGTGGTCTAGTCTTAGTTTTGCATTGATAATGGCCTGGTGCAAACGCTGCTCCAAGACTGCTTTTGGTGGTAACGTAGTCAAATACTCCGCCACATGAATACCCGCACTATCCAATTCAAGCAATTCGATTTGCTCCTGTTTTTTTCCCGCACACAAAATAATCCCCAGTGGCGGCTGCTCGCCTGCTTCCTGCTCATGCTTTGCCAGCCAACGCAAATAGAGTTCCATCTGCCCTTTATATTCAGCCTTAAAACGACCCACTTTTAAATCAATGGCAATCAGACGCTTTAGCTTGCGGTTGTAAAATAACAGGTCAATATAATAATTATCGTCATCTATCTGAATGCGATATTGGCGTGCCACAAAACTAAAACCACTGCCCAGCTCTAATATAAACTGTTGCAACTCACGTAGAATGGCGTCTTCAAGGTCTTTTTCCAGATAGCTATCATTAAGCTCCAGAAAATCGAGTATATACGGATCTTTTAAAATTAGGTTTTGACTTAACTGGCCCTTTACTCTCAGTTCACTCAGCTCTCGGCTAATTGTTAACTCAGGCTTTTTGGATATTGCCGTACGTTCAAATAACTGGGCATCAATGCGTTCAGCCAACGTCCGAGTAGACCAGCGTTCTTGCAGTGCCATTGTCAAATAAAACTCTTGTTTTAGCGGATTAGAAATTGTCACCAAATAGGTAAAATGGCTCCAACTTAATTGCGCAGACAGTGTCTGCACAATTTGTACATCAGGAAAAATCTCACTAAATTTTACCATTTGCGCCAAGTTGCGCTTCGACCAGCCTTTGCCATAATCTAGCGTCAACTGCTGTGCCAAGCTGGACATAACTTGCTTGCCGTACTCTGCACGCTCGCCGCCCAAGACTTCATCGGCAATACGTTTACCCACCTGCCAATAGAGCAAGGTCAGCTTAACATTGACCGCAACAACCGCACGTTGCTTGGCCGATTGAATCAACTGCTTAATTTCAGTGACAAGCAAGCTATCGACAAGTGGCGCTTGGCTCATGCCGCTACTTCCTGGATGGTTTCATTATTGCTGTCCAAGGGTTCTGGTGCTTGCCAGCTTCTTACGTCTATTTTCCCAGTCACGGCGGCAGAGATTAGGGCTGTGCGGCGTTCTTGAATAATTTTTATCGCTTCTTCGGCTTTTGAAACTACAATATCCATCGTTTGCTTTACCCGAAAAACATGCTCAATAATTATTTTCTGCTCAGCTATGTCAGGAAAAGATCCTGTTAATTTATTTACATCAGGCATACCGATTGTTTTTAATGTTGCACCAAATGTGAATCTATCTAATTCATCTTTCATCGCATAAAAAACTAGCAACAAATATTCTGGAATAACTTTTTTTTCATCACAAATCCATGCAATGACATGTTGAGAAACAGCCATAACTTTAGTGGTGATTGCCGCTAAACCAATGCTCGCATCTCTAGTGAATACAACACATCTTTCAGGTAGTTTTCTAGCTGAAGAATTAGCAATTCCTTTCTCATTGAGAAAAATAGCAGTCTCGCTAATGTAATCAACTTCTTTTAATTGAGAAGAATCATTTAATGATACCCAAGGAATATCGCACTCTACCCAATAAGCCTCAATTTTCTTATCAGGCGTATGACCGCTTTCCAATTTAGCAACATGCTTAATTCGACAAACTTTCCAATGCTCCGGCACATTACCCAACCACTCAACACCGGAGTCGCGCATGGGGGCATTGGGATTTAAACCTTTGGTCACGGCATGGCTAATAACTGCCTGACGTTTTTCTTTAAGCAATTTGATAAGCTGTTGTTGTTTTTCAATCAGCGTATTTATTTTGGCAGTTTCGTGATCGAGGAAGTTGGCGATAGTGGTCGCCTCTATTTCTGGTGGTTTTGGATAAAATATATTATCTAATGCATAAGTACCTAAACCATAGCGAGTTAATCCATTTGATCTTGTAGCAAAATATGCACGAGCATAGCCGCATTCAAAAAGTCGCTTAATGAATTCACCATAAGCCATATCATAAGGTCTTATTACTGAAAGGTGGTAGCCACAAACTACCCCTACCATGTCTTCTGGAACAAAAGTGGGTATTGCTATATCGTTAGGGTCTTCAGAATCTTTAGTAATAATGGTATCGCCAGCTTGCAGAGTAAATTTTTTTATTTGCTCTTCCGTTGCACTGGCTTTCATAAACTCCATAGTTACATTAACGGTATCGTTGTAATAAACATCCGTATAATTACAAAGCAAAATTGGGATTTCACCTTCGTTTGTTTTCTTATCAATGTTACTCGGCTGTACATTGGCTATAAATTTCAATTTTTTTATATCCCAATGGCTTGGAATAGCTTCCAACCACTCAACTCCGGAATCTTTATACTCAGCATAAGCCTGATATTTCATCGCGTGGGTGACCAATTGCCATAATCAATAGCCTGTTGAGATTGACTGGTGAGAATGGGGTTTTCAGGTTTTTCCCCTGTGTCTTTGCAATCTTGCAAGTATTCTTCGATTGCCAGATGAAACGACTGTTTTAATTCCTGCACAGAGCAACCGTCAAAGGCAATAATGTCGCGTTCGATATTGACCACACGCCCAAAAAAAATTTCGTCTTCTTCACTAAAGCTGATTTGAGCTTCATAATTTTTGTAAATCATTGAATACCTGCCTTTTCTAAAAATTCGCGTAACAGTTTATTTCTAACCAGCTCTGCCGCCTGTTTGCAACGCGAATCACTTTCTTTTTGCAAATGCGCATAAATCCATACATTGGTATCTGCAAATATCTTAGCGGTCATAACGCTCGTCCCGTGAGGGAATCTCTATGTCATTGACAGTCATGGTCAGATAATCAGGCTTTCTGTCGTTCATTTCGTCACGGCTTAATTTAAATTTTTCTGGCAGGGGCGAAAAATTTTCCGCTAGTCGTGTTTTTTTATTATCAGTAGATCGAGAAAAATCTTCGTCACTCCCCTCATTACTCATAGCTCCGAGTAAATTTTTCCAATGACTTTTATTACTCAGCGTTTTTTTTGGTGCAGTATCATCAAATGACAAGACAACCCGAACTAAAACACCATCGGGAACAGTATCGGGAATACGGACAGTGTGTTGAAAAGCGGTGGTTTCAAATTCAATGGTTTGCATTACGTGTTACCTTATTTATGATTTTTTAAGGTTAATTTGGCCAACAAGCTGTTGGCCAATTGTTTAATATCGCCTATTAAGAATAATCTCATGTAATTTATCATAATTACGCATCAATCCGTTTCGCACGAGTGAATGAACACGGCAATTATCTCAACAAGGTTGAGAGTTTTTACTCATCTTACTTTTAAATATCACGAATGCACCTCTTGCAACAATTTCATAATCTCACTACTGACTGCATCCAAATCAGCATCAATATCTACTAAATCCCTAGGTGGCTGATACTGATAAAAATGTCGGTTAAACGGTATCTCATAACCCACAATACCAATCTCCTGATCTTTGGCGTCTTTTTTACTAGCATCTATCCA
>CAMDNJ010000168.1 GCA_945902915.1 Crenothrix polyspora
CATCTTGCCAGGTATGGTGAAAGTGGCACAGGCACCTATACACCCAGTGATGTTTATGACTTGAATAAGCCTTTTACAGTCAGTGGCACTTTTACCTTAGACCCCATCAGCAATATTCCTGGTAATGGCGCCATTACCATACCCATTGGCTTATCAAAAGGCGCTATCAATTATAAAGGCGAAGTACGACCAGAAGAAACCGCCGAATTTCCTTTTATTTGCCAATCCGCCTATTTGGAAGAAAACACCCAATTAACATTTCCCAGTAATGTAAAAGTTACCAAAATACCCGTAGCGGTATCTTATGTTGCCAATGGCATCAACTACCAAACCCACTACACCTTAAAAGATAACGCCGTTACCGTTAAGAGAAGTCTTGGTATCGATAGACCATCGGTCGTTTGTGGCAGTAAAGATTTAGAAAACTGGAAAGTGTTCCATAAAGTGTTAAAGCATGACCTGAGAAGTCAGATTATTTATGAGTAATACATTGACTCCCAATCATACAGTATTTTTTTTAGGAGAATATAGTGAAAATCAGTTAAGTATGCGCCAGATTCAACCAACAATCTTTATGGTAGATACAATCAGTTCTTTAACCTAAAAAGTACACTTGGAAGTCATTACTCAACGTATTTGTGACGGATTTATCTATCAAGTCTCATATTTAGTATTGGCGTTAAAAATCTACTAAAACCAAAATTTCTTATTACTCATTGAATAATTGATTGATACCGTTATTAAATAACATGACATCTTTGGGGAAAAACTGTCGTCCTAAAGTTTTTACGTCACAACACTCTGGTAAACGATAACAGCGTATGTCATCTTTTGCAGGATTAATTCGCTCGCTTATTGAATTCAATAACTTTATTAACGCCTTGCGTTTTATCACAACCGTAAATACCGAATATTGCAACGGCAAACCCTGTTGTTTAAGAATACTATGAACACGAGATAAACGTTTGGGGTTCGCGATATCGTAGGCGATTAAATACAATCCAACCCTACTGTCTGCCATTTAACTAACTGCCAGCAAAAATTGCTGTAATTTGCTAAGTGTACTTCTAAACAACAAATTGGTTCGATCGGCACGTTGCTCATATAGAGTTGCCGTATACTGTAATGCAGTATGTTTGGGTGGTTTATTGTCAGCAGATAAAACAAGATAATAATCCCAAATTAATAACTTGCTTATATCCAAAGCCAAATCTAACTTGTTGGATAATAATGCCTCATCATTACTGCAAAAGCCGCCTTCTGAGAGAAGATTCAATAATTCGCTATGAAGTAAGCTCTGTAATAGATTAGCTTGATATTGTCCTTCAAGAGATAAACGTAAGGACAATAAGTGTTGCAATTCATTAATAGATATTTCACGCCAATCAGTCATACCAATACGTTTCGCAAAACTGCGTGCGGCCAACTTTTGCATTGATAGATACCAATTTTCGTAAAGTTGTAGACCATCAGCGCGTGCCAATAAATCAACTAAGCGCTGAGTAAGTGATTGCCGTTCACTTCCCCTACCTAACCATCTTGCCCGTACTTCGCCATTTTTTTCCAAAAAAAGTAGATTAATACCTACGTCAGCACAAGTAAGTAGAGCAGACATTGACCATTCAACTACGCCTTTACAGACGACTCTAGAGATCCGAGATAATGGAAATAATTGATCGGCTTTTTCCGGCACCACAACTCTTAATGCCGGCTCATCCAATACCACCTTGCAACCAGGTACACCTTCAATATATAAAGGTCTCATTTCATAACCTCAATCTTGATAAATAGATTGCAACAATTCAGCGTCGCCAGTTCTAAAAATAGTAATAAAAAATATTTAGTTATTGATATACAGATCTTTTGCCAGAAAGGAATTTATACGCCAAGTTATAGGTTCTCTGGTGTCCTCAATACGAACGGTATTGATTATAAAAATTCATTAAGCCATTTCCAGCCAAAGCGTAATACGGAATAAACTACCCACATTACTATTGCTTTCATAAGCAAATTCGCCACCTAACAATTTCACTAATTTCCTACACAAAGCCAGTCCAAGTCCGATACCTCGATGACGACGCGTAAGCGATGCATCAAGGGGTTTCATTATTTCAAATAGATTCTTTTGATCTTCTAATGAGATGCCTATCCCCGTATCTTCAATAGCAAACTCAACCTGTACCCAACCTTCTTTAGTAGCCAGTGATCGAGCTGAATATTGAATATGGCCTTGTTGAGTAAATTTAACCGCATTAGAAGCCAATATAGATAAGGCGTGATGTAACAATTTTTCATCACAAAGCAATAGTGGTAAGGTAGAGTCAATAAGTGTTGTTACTTGTAGTCCTTTGTTAAGTGACGTTTGCTGTAAGTCATGAGAAAGTGATGAAATCATTGTAGCCGCTAGGAAAGGACAGTTTTTAACTACAACCTCCTGTGTATTTAGATCCATAAAAGTTAATATGTCTTTAAACATTAGCTCAAACTCTCTAGAAGAATGATTTATATGGTTAGCCCACTCTTTTTGTTCTTGAGGGATACTTGCGGTAGTAAGTAACTCAGAAAAACCAGAAATAGAAACTAAAGGAGACATCAATTCGTGACTAATAATACTTAAAAAACAGTTTTTAGCTTTTACGTCTGTTGCTACTGAAAGTTTAGCTTGAGACAATTGGTCAATCAGAGTGTGGAGTAGATTTTCAAGAGTGATAAGATAATGACTGTTAGATTTCATAATTCATTCTTCTATTGATTGAGGCAATTATTACATCAAGTTTATTGCTACGGTCGTAACTTATATAAAATATCAATGAGTATAATTATCTTGCTAATTTCTCGTCACTTAGAATACTGAAACGTTTAGCCAAAGCGTAACCGTAACGTCTTAGCAAGCGTCTGGCTGGGGCAACTTGAGATTCGTAAAAGCTGTAAAATATTTGTCTGCCTGCTTTGTTCATTTGGCAGCGTCCATTATCATCACTAAAATGCTCAGGTCTCAATTGCCGCTCTTGGAATAACTTCCAAACCCATTGATCCATTAATGCTCGTAGCGGCTCCATTAAATCACAGGCTAACGATTCTCGACCAAAGCTGATATCATGATAAAACCCCAACATTGCATCAAGTCCCACTGTATGGCATGCACGCACTGCATCGTAATGAAGCAAGGTATATCCCAAAGATAAACAAACATTCACTGGATCGGGCGGAGGTCTTTTTTTACGACCGATAAATTTAAGCGATAAAGCAAACATGTGTACGTAACCACCAAAATATGCAGCAGCTGCCGCCCCCTCATAGCCACGCAACGTAACTAAGGAAATAGTCGTTGACTCATCACGAAGTTGCTTAATAATTTCACCGATAGTTTTTAATGCTGTAGTTAAGGGATATCTTAAATCACCCCTAGCAGTTAATGCATTGCGTAATAGGCGTTGTTGGGTTCGCACCTTAACAATTACCAACCAGCGTGCCAAAGGTAACCTTATCTCTTCATCTAAACTGGCCTGATACTGACCCAATCGTCGGTTTGAATCACCATGCGACTTAGCAGCAAGCATTGCAGTGGCTTCGGTATTACGACCTGATAACACTAGCAAACCAATATTACGTTCTGACAGAGCACCTAGTACTCGACTTTCAAGTTGAATATTGCCACGCAATATTACTCGTTCCAAAAGATGTAAAGGCACTGTTCCTTTTTTAATTCCCTCTTCATATAATGCCAGTGTTTTACCATCCAGCTTAATGCCTAGATTTTTTCGATCCAGATATAAAGTACTCATAAATTACCCCACATAAAAAAACGATCCGTCCTGCGGAACAACAGCCTTACCCAGAGTACGAACATGTTTTGCACCTGCTAGTTTTAGCAAAATAAAACGATCTTCATCAGGGTTAATGACATCAGCAATATTAGCCAAGAGTTGAGCTTTTTCTGTGCGTGTTAAGTAGCACTCAAATACAGATTTTTGTCCACCCGACGCATAAGTGCGTAGCACACAAAGTGCTTTGCGTAAGCGGCTGTTGTTGGAAATATCATATGCTGCAAGATAAAGTTGTCGATTTGCCATGGGAGTAGCATACGCAAAGAAATGGTTTGGAGTTGATTTGACAAGCTTGCCAAACTAATTTAGGTCTTCAGTTTAGATGGATAAATCAATGAATATTGTCGATGCTGCGACGTCTTAATCCCTTCTTAATAAGGTCTCCGGTTTAGATCTTTAGATAATGCGATTGCTTGGAATAATGAGTCTTAATCCCTTCTTAATAAGGTCTCCGGTTTAGATAGGTTGACATGCCTGGAATGATGGCTCGACCTAAGTCTTAATCCCTTCTTAATAAGGTCTCCGGTTTAGATATCGCAACTGATTGCTATTGTTCT
>CAMDNJ010000169.1 GCA_945902915.1 Crenothrix polyspora
ATATGCAAAATAGAGATATCGAAGCTATAACTCTGGCAGGTGCGGCAGAAGAAATTTTTGGTGCAATGTGTAGACGACGAGGAATACAAAATGCAGTTGAGAAAGTTTCAGAGCTCGAAGTTATTGGTTGGAAAGGTGATGATGTTAAAAAGAGGATATCTTGTCTTAACGAAGTAAGAAATAATCTAAAACATGCAGATGACGCTGTTGATGAATTTGAAGTTACCGAACTTGATCCATTTTTTATGATTGTACGGGCGCTTGCAAATGCAAAGTTGCTTGGCGTAGCCTTTTCTGTGGAAATGGAAAATTTCTGTGTTCATCATAATTCAAACAACCAACTAAGATGATTTTTATCAAATTGTTTAATTCTACCTAAAGCATCTGTCATATTAGGTGCGCAGTTGTTTACGGATATTATTGAGTTCTTTGGCAGTCAAAAAAAGATGGCTAGAGTTTTGGGGGAGCATAGATCTTCGATCACATAGTGGATGACTGCAGGTTTGATTCCACCAATGAGGGCTATATAGATCGAGCAGTTAAGTCATGGTAAATTATTAGCGGAACACATTATATCGGCGTTGTGTGGTGATAAATCTATACATGTTCAAGATGGCAACGGGGTGTAATTTTAGTGTGTATAACTAATGGTTTAGAATTTGTGAATTAAGCGGTGCAACATAACTAACTCATAGTATTCTAATGGAGTCAGGGTGGGAAAAAGCTTTATGATTTACCTAATACTTGAAGAAAAATATGAAAGTCAGTTAGATAGCTTATTTTTAAAAAACACTGACTAAGCATCAATTGTAGTAAATCATTAACACTGTAATCATCATGTTTTATTACAGTAGTTTTATACTACCGAGCAATTAAACTTAAGCCTTCCAAGGATGAACACATGAACCATTCCCTTATCGCGCCGGGTATGCGTATTGAATTAAGAAATGAAGAATGGTTAGTGCGTAGGGTTGATGCAACGCATAGCGGTGGGCAGCAATTAACCTGTATAGGCTTAAGTGAGTTAGTCAGAGATAAAGAAGCCCTGTTTTTAACTGAATTGGATAATAACAAGACTTTTGGTACTAGCATTAATGTTTTAAAGCCAGAAGATACCGAATTTGTTGCTGATACCTCGGATAGTTTTATTGATAGCCGCTTGTATTTAGAAGCCTTGTTAAGAGAAACGCCGCCTACCGATAACAAACTATATCTTGGGCATCGAGCCGCAATGGATGTGGTGCCTTATCAAATGCAACCGACCTTACAGGCATTTAATCAACCCAGACAACGTATTCTGATTGCTGACGCAGTGGGTTTGGGTAAAACCTTAGAAGCCGGTATTTTGGTTTCTGAATTAATGCGCCGTGGAAAAGGTAAGCGCATTTTGGTCGTTGCAGTTAAATCCATGCTCACCCAATTTCAAAAGGAATTTTGGAATCGCTTTACTATTCCGTTAACGCGTTTAGATTCCGTTGGTATTCAACGGGTAAGACAACAAATTCCGTCCAATCACAATCCATTTTTGTATTTTGATAAAGCTATTGTATCGATGGATACCTTAAAACAAGGCGTCGAATACCGCAATTACTTAGAAAAAGCCCATTGGGATATTATCGTGATTGATGAAGCCCATAACGTGGCTGAGCGATCAGGCAGCAGTCAACGAGCACGTTTAGCGAGATTATTATCGACTCGTTCAGATACCTTAATCATGTTGTCGGCTACACCTCATGATGGTCGAGCTAAAAGCTTTGCCAGTCTGTTAAATATGCTAGATGCGACTGCCATTGCTGATCCAGAAAATTACAGTGCAGAAGATTATGCCGACAAAGGACTGGTGATAAGGCGCTTTAAAAAAGACATCATTGATCAAGTCAGAACAGAATTTCAAGAGCGAACTACCGAAGAAATTAAGTCCAAGGCGAGTGCTATAGAACAAGCCGCGTTTGATTATTTAATGGCGATACAATTTACCACCTTAGATCAAGTGCGCTCTGCGGGTATGTTATTTAAAACGACCTTGATTAAAGCCTTGTTTTCTAGTCCTGCGGCCTGCCAAAAAAGCATCCAAAACCGTTTAAAAACCTTAGAGCAAAAAACAGAACCCGCTTATCAACAAGATAGAGAGCAACTCAGCACCTTACATGCTTTATTAGCCAAGATTGATCTTAACCAGTTTTCTAAATATCAAAAATTACTTAACACCCTGACTGATAATAGTGAAGGCAAGGCTTGGAAACCTAAAGAGGCTAAAGACCGTTTAGTGATTTTTACTGAGCGCATTGAGACCTTAAACTTTCTTAAAGACAATTTACTCCGCGATTTAAAGCTTAAAGATAATCAAGTGGAGGTGTTGTACGGAACACTATCCGATATTGACCAACAAAGGATCGTAGAAGAGTTTGGCCAAGAAAATAAGCCAGTACGCTTATTAATTTGTTCTGATGTAGCTTCAGAAGGGATTAACTTACATTATTTAAGTCATCGTATGGTGCATTTTGATATTCCCTGGTCGTTGATGGTCTTTCAGCAACGTAACGGGCGAATTGATCGTTACGGACAAGAACAAGCACCGCATATCATTTATCTAATGACTGAATGTGATAGCGAACAGGTTAGAGGTGACAATCGTATTTTAGAAGTGCTCATTGAAAAAGATGAACAAGCCATAAAAAATATTGGTGATCCTTCTGTATTCATGGGCGTTTATGATAGCAATGAAGAAGAATCAATCACCGCAAAAGCCATTGAATCGGGTTTAGGGGCTGAGGTTTTTAATCAACAACTGGAAATCAAAGCCAAAGATTTTGATCTGTTTGCAGAAGACTGGTTTGCTACTGATACGCCAGCGGCGCCTGATCCTTTGCAAGAGATAGGCAGCATCCCCAGCTTATTTGAATCAGATTTTGCTTATTTATCTAAAGGCTTGAAACGCCTGCAAGAAAAAGAATCCCGTGATCGAATTACCCAATTAGACAGTAATGCAGCATTACAGCGTGTTGAATTTACTGCACCAACAAGCTTAGAACAGCGCTTTAAATCGTTAAGTAAAGAGATTTGGCCTGCCGATGGACGCTTTATTTTATCCGCACAAAAATCAGCAATAGATGATGCGATTAAAGAAAGTCGTCAAAATGAGAAAAGTTGGCCCTTAGTGCATTATCTCTGGGAACAGCATCCCGTGTTCCAGTGGCTTAATAATAAAATGGCCAGCAGTTTAAAGCGTCAACAAGCACCGGTGGTGGTTGCGGGCTCATTAGAAAGCGGTGAGGTGATTTATATTACCTACAGTTTAATCGCCAACCAAATGGGGCAGACAGTCATTAAACACTGGTTAGGCATTCGTTTTATGAATGGAAAATTTACCGGCATAGAAGAATTAGAGTCGTTAGTTAAACGCACTGGTTTAAGCCAAGGCTTACCTAATTCGGGTCAAGAACCCAGCAATTTAGCACAACTTAAACAGCATTTACCTGAAGTAGTTAAGCAAACTCAACAGCAAATGACGGCATACCGTAAAGCTTTTGAAGCAGAAAACCGGCCTAAATTAAATGCGCAGTTGGCAAAGCTAGAAGCCTTAGAGCATAAACAGGTTAAACAAATGGATTTGTTTCATGAAACTAGCGCACAGATAGCCGCTGTAAAAGATAAGCGCCATAAAGACGAAACTGAAGCTATCCGCAGTCGCTTTGAAGAATATCGACAATGGATACAAGAAACCATGAACACCGAAGATCAACCTTACATCCAGATCATCGCAGCGCTAGTGCAAGCCTAATCCAATAGACAAAAAAAATACGGTTTGCTTAAGCAGTTTTACTCCGAACAACACTAAAGGACACCTAATTTAATGGCTCTTGATCTGACTGGCATTAATAACGAAAACGAATTTTATAGTCATCACTATTTGTCAGCGATTTTTGAAGGTGATCTTAAAGACACTTTTGCACAATGGCAGGGTATGGAAGAGGCTTATCGTGAAAGCCTTTCTACCACAGTAGAAAAGGGTGATGTCTTTGCTGAAGCCCGCGCCCCTTGGATTAGAGTCAAGTCTTTAGGGCAAGCGTTTTTCCAATTACAAAACCAGCTAGAAAAAGACAAAGATCCCTCTTCGCGCTTACAAAGACAACATGAGTTCTTTGCTAAGCTACTGACCGCTTTAGGTTATCAGTGGGCGCCGACCTTAAAGCCTTTAAATGGCTCTGGTGATTTACCGATACTTGCCGAAGTCGCGCAAGGCAACAATCCCGCCTTATGGGTTATAGCAGTATTGAATTTAAATACTCGCTCAGAAGATAATGACGATGTACTGAGCTTAA
>CAMDNJ010000170.1 GCA_945902915.1 Crenothrix polyspora
ATCCTGGCTTAAAAGGACGAGTCGAAAGCGAATACGGTAGCATGAATACTTTCCGTGAAGCAGGTATTGTTTCCTACGGCAACGATAAAACTGGCGGACAAGTCTCTACTAGTTATTTAGACAGCGAAGGCTACAATATGTGGCGTCCCGATACCTCAGTTGCCAGTGTGCCATTATCTCAGCGTAACAAAACCGGCACAAAAAAAACCAATGTTACTGGTAAATTTAGTCATGCCATTAATAACTCTAATCTATTGGATTTTAACTTCTCATATTTAAGTGATGTAGCAACGGGCTTATACCACATACCTAATTACATAGCACAGGATCGAGAGCAGTATTTAGGTTCGGCCCGTTACAGATATTTAGGTGAAAAATCAGAATCAACTATTGTTTTATATAGTCGTATTGGACTTATGGATGCTGATAGTGCAAATGGGCCTAATGCAACCAGTCCAGATGTTACTGCATTAGGAACAAAAGCGGCGTCACTAATTTCATATCGCGGTAATTTTAACGATATGGAAAACGGCATTAGAGCTCAGACCAGTCATTTTCTAGGATCGCATCAAAAACTCACCTTTGGAGGGCAATACGCTGATAGCCAAATGACCATGACTAATCATTATCCGGCTGAACTTGGTCGAGAACAGATTACAGATGGGTCCATTCAATTGAGTGGTATTTTCTTGCAAGATGAAATCAATTATGGTCCTTTAAATGTCAATATTGCTGGTCGTTGGGATTTGTGGCAAACAAGTGGAACATTTAGTGATACCAAAAGCACTTTTCCGGGGCAGGGTAATTGGCAAGAGCGCTCAAAAGATTCATTTTCGCCTAAAGGTGGATTAGCTTATAAGTTAACTGAAAACTTTATAGTTCGAGGTTCGATTGGGCAATCATTTAATACCCCAGATATATCACAAATGTACGGAGCTAGTCGTCGTGGAGGCACAACAACTGCCTATGGAAATCCTATGCTTACGCCAGAAACTGCAACATCAAGTGACATAGGCGTCGATTATTATTTTGGAAAAAAAGCATACCTAAAAACAACTGTCTATAACACAGATGCTGAAAGTTTCATTTCTACCGTTCAAAGAGTAGGTGCGCCAATTGGAACAACGGATAAAGTTAATTATGGCGGCGTTCGTGCTCAAGGTATTGAAGTTGAGGGTATGTGGCGTCCATTAGATTTATTGTCATTGTATGCTAGTTATACTAAAAACGATTCAGTAATCACTAAATATGATCAAAATCCTCGCGTTGTAGGTAAACAATTGACTAATGTGCCAAGAGACCAAGGTTATTTACGTGCTGATTTTAGCTTACCTTATGGCATCAATACCTTTGCGACTTACAATTATGTGGGTGATAGATATATCAATGAAACTAATACCGTTTCAGCTTCTAGTGCAGTTTATAAAGCCTACACAACAGTCGACTTAGGTATCTCTAAATCTATTATCAAAGACGTGACAGCCCGAATGACCTTCATGAACGTTGGTAATGTTAAGTATGATGGTATTGGTTATATTGCCCCTGGTGCAACGATTATGGGAGGCATAGTTGCAAAATTCTGATGACTAAAATTTAGAATGGGCACGAAATCAGGTAAGCAAGTAATATCCCGCCCTCATTTCTTAAGGGGGGGGTATTTTTAAAAACATTGTACTCAAGCGTGTCATACACGTTCCTCAGCTAACTCGTCCGACTTAAGATTTGGCATGGAAGTGATGTTTTACACTAAAAATATAAAAATCATTTTTAATTAATAAGGTAGGCTGTTAATTTACAGCCATACAGATAACCTAACGATCAATCATCATATATAAGAGATATTAAATGCAAAAGAAAAACCCTATCCTAAAACAACTAACACTATTATTGTCGTGGTTACCTTTTGCCGCTGCGGTTCATGCAGACGGTTTAGCTGTTGGCCAACCAGCTCCACAATTCCAATTGAAAGCTCAAGATGGCACTGAGTTTAATTTGGCTGCTCGCAAAGACATAGGCTGGACAGTGCTGTATTTTTATCCCAAGGCTGGAACGCCTGGTTGTACAAAACAAGCCTGTGCCTTTCGCGACGCAATACAAGTTATTCGAAATAATAATGCTGAAGTTTATGGCATAAGCACCGATGAAGTACAAAGTTTGCTGGCATTTCATCAAGAGCATAAACTCAGCTTTAATTTGTTATCTGATCCAGACGCAAAGGTAACTGATGCCTACGGTGTAAAAATGCCCGTTATAAAAATGGCAAAACGTTGGACCTTTATTATTGATCCCTCTTTAGTCATAAGACAGATTGATGACGATGTAGACCCTGCCTTAGATGCTCAGAAAGTTGCAGAGCAATTAAAAAAGCTACAAGCCCTTTAATAGTATTGATGCTCTAACACCTCACATTCCAAAAATAGCCGCGAGACCAATATATCTAACTTGCTAATATAGCTGTTAGATTCCAGTCATAACTGCCATCGATAATAAAGAAATTTGAAAACAGTAAACGGTCATTGTTTGTTGTCTTTGCCAGCCTTAATTAAAAAGTAAGGCATATGACCTATTGAGTGTGTCATATGCCACACTTTTTCTCTTTATTACTTAAAATAACCCTGAAAAACGTGGTTTTTAGTCACTTAGTGTTAGATAAAACTAATTGTTAATGCAAACACTATGCCAACTATAGCGGCATAGTGTCGCGCGGCAATATGTCACATTTTCAGGACTCTTGATTGTCATTAGAATGCTTGCAACTCTTCTGTGCTCCTGCTGTTAAAGGATTAGAGTTACCTTCCTTCCTCTCTAATACGGTCAGTTTCTTGGCCGTATCTTTTTTATACTTTTGGTGCGAATCATGAAAAGATGCCATTTAATTGATATTCCCCATATCAGCAATGATGAAGAATTTATTAGACAAGTTGCTTTTCACGAAGCAGGCCACGCCGCCGCGATTCATATTAGAAACAAACAACAACAACTGCCACCTATCTACTTTCAAATCTATATTAATCATGCTTATAAATGAAGAGAATGTTCTTACAGTGCTTATGAAAACGATAAGGCCTATCTGAGCAAAATAGAAGACGGACGCTTGATCCATACTCTTCCTTCTTCAGTTGCTAAAGCGGTTAGTGATTTCACGCCAGCTCAAGAATATGAATATCAAGTCGCGTTTGAAGCCGACATCGTTAATTTATTAGCTGGGCCGCTGTCTGAGGCCAACTATATAGCCCTGAGAGATGATGAACCTATCACCCCTAATTTAATTCATCTGGATGCTCTGTATTTTTACGGTGGTCATTCTGATATAGCAACCATTAACGACTATATCGACTGCCTTGAGCTGACTCTAGCGCAGCGCCAAGCAAAATTAATCGCACTCTTTTTAAAAGCCTTTGCCTTCATTAAAGACCCAGCAAATTGGCGCGCAATTTTAACGTTAGCGGAATATATTATTTCCAGCAAAAAAAACATCATTGTTTATGAAGACATTGCTAACGTATTAACTATTTTATGAGCCTAATGAGTGACGAAGAATATTTAGCGAAAATAAATCAACTGCTGTTGGATAAAAAAGACCATATCCTTATATACGACGATAAGTTTATAGCGCTATTAGAAGCATTAAAATATAGAGCCATTCATAGGCTTAAATACGGCAAGACGCAATCCGATGGACGTCAATAGTCCATTGCGTCAAATCAAGTTACAAGGCAAACCTGGTAATTTCCTTGGCAATTCATAGGTGTGGCAGGCTGTTCGTCCTGAGCTAAACCCAGCAAATCGCCCAAGATAGAAAGTTGTAAACTCATTTTTAAGGCATTGATATTGGCAGGTCTTTAGCAAATAACCCCCCATTAAAGCTCATTGTCGAGAAGCGCATTATCTCAGCGAAGATTGTCATAGCAAGCCCCTTGCTATGGTCATGCATCATGGCCTTTACTGCTTAGGCATCTGCTGGGCGGATGAGTTGGAACCTGTATTTGTTAGTGCCAGAGGAACTACCTTAGCTTCTCGCCAAGAGTCAGCTCAGCAGCCTAATGATTGGTTCTTTTAGATACTTGCTTAGGTGCAAGCCCAAAATATTTTATAAAGGCAGCACTAAAATTACTAGAGTGATTGTATTAAGCGCCCACCTTCTACTCTTGCAACGCTATCGTAGTCCATTGATAAGCTAATTAACTCATCATCCAGACTTAAGTCATTAAAGACAATTTGAAAAAAAACAGGCTGTTGTTGCCT
>CAMDNJ010000171.1 GCA_945902915.1 Crenothrix polyspora
ACCCCAGTCGCGTTAACCATTGTCTTTGCGCTCAGTGGTTCGCTGATCTTATCACTCACGGTAATCCCTGTATTAGCCTCTTATTTGCTCAAAGAAGTCTCTCACGAAGAACCTTGGCTGCCCAGACAACTACAAAAAGCTTATCAACCGGCCTTGTTATGGTGCTTGGCGCATAGTCAACGCGTATTTACGGCTGCGGGAATATTATTGACTGTTACGATAGTGGTCTTTACCCAAATAGGCAGTACTTTTATGCCAACTATGGATGAAGGCGATATTATTTTACAGCTGGAAAAACTACCCTCAATTACCTTGGCACAATCCGTCGCCTTAGATGTGCAGGTACAAAAAAATCTGCTTAAACAACTCCCAGAAATAGCCACTATAGTCTCCCGAGTCGGTGCAGATGAACTCGGTCTTGATCCTATGGGCCTCAATGAAACCGATACCTTTCTGGTGCTTAAACCTAAAGATCAGTGGCGTATGGTGAGTAAAGACGCTTTGATCGAAGAAATACGCAAAGTTATGGCCCAAACACCGGGTATCGCTTTCGGTTTTACTCAACCCATAGAAATGCGCGTCTCAGAAATGCTCACCGGTACACGCGGTGATGTCGCTGTTAAATTATTCGGTACTGACCTTGCCGTTTTAAATGAGAAAGCTAATGCCATTGCCGAAACCTTAAGACATATAAAAGGCTCTAGCGATGTTTTTGCCAAACAAAATGACGGTATGCAGTTTTTATCGGTGAGTATCAATAAATTGGCCGCGGGTCGTCTAGGTTTGGATAGTGATAGCATTGAAACACTATTACGGGCTCAAATCGAAGGTTTAAATTTAGGCATCGTACAAGAAGGCATTAAACGTACACCGCTGATTTTACGTGGTAGCAGCAACACCGCCAATTTTGACGACCTGCAAATTAGCCTAGCTAATGGTAGCCATGTGCCGGTATCGACCATAGCCACTATAAAAAAAGTGGAGGGCGTGGTCTCTGTTAGTCGAGAACGTGGACAGCGTTTTGTAGTGATACGCAGCAATGTACAAGATCGTGATTTAGTCGGCTTTGTCGAAGAAGCGCGTAAAGCCGTTGCCGAAAATGTTGCCTTACCTACCGGCTATACCCTTGAGTTTGGTGGCCAATTTGAAAACCAACAACGGGCCGCAGCTACCTTGTCCTTGGTCGTACCTATTTCCTTAGCCCTGATTTTTTTACTGTTGTTTTCAACCTTCGGCTCGGTACGTCAGGCAGCCTTAGTGTTATCGAACATTCCACTGGCTATGGTCGGTGGCGTATTTGCCTTGTGGCTTTCAGGTGAATATTTATCAGTGCCAGCTTCTGTGGGCTTTATCGCTTTATTGGGTATTGCCGTATTGAATGGCGTGGTCATGGTCAGTTATTTTAATCAGCTCAAAGCAACCGGCATGGCTATACTGCAAGTTGTGACCTTAGGCTCATCACGACGTTTAAGACCTGTGTTAATGACGGCCAGTATCGCGGCCTTTGGTTTGATTCCCTTGTTATTTGCCAGTGGCCCGGGTTCGGAGATTCAACGTCCTTTAGCCATCGTAGTGATCGGCGGCTTAGTGTCGTCTACCTTTTTAACTTTATTCTTATTACCGATATTGTATAAATTATTCGGTTTACCTAAGGAGATCAGAGCATGAGTAGTAACGAATATTTAGTGACACTCAACATCCCACCAAGTCTTGAAGAAATGCTGGTAGATCAACTACTGCTGCTGGAAACAGAACATGGCTTTAGTAGTTTTCAGGTGTATGCTCATCATTATGATAACAAGGGCCTATCGCTCGCCGAACAAGTCACAGGGCGTCAAAAACGCACCCGTTTTCAGATGTATATACCTGAACAAGAGTTACCCAGCTTATTAACGCAATTACACCGAGACTTTAAAGGCTCCGGCATACAATACTGGGTCATGCCTGTCATTGATAGCGGTGTTATTTAAGGATTCGAATAACTGTAGGGGCGTATTTAATAGGGCGTATGCAATACGGCCCTACAATATATAAACCGTCATTTAGTCAGGCTGAGCAACGTTTTTCTGCCCACCCTACGCACTGCCATTGATAGCGGCATTATTTATTCACGACTCGCCACTAGATCAGCCACGCCTTGGTAATTGATTTTGCCGGTGGCCATCACCGGAATAGCGTCTACGACCACAATTTTCTTAGGCAGACTGATCAGTGCCACGCCTGGCGAGGCACTAGACAATTCAGGCACTGAAGCTGACTTATGTGTGGTCACTAAGATCACCTGCTCACCTTTTTTAGCATCGGGCACACTAATTGCGGCGTGTTGTGCCTGCGGCCAGGCATTAATGGCTAACTGCTCTACTGCAGTTAAAGACACCATTTCTCCACCTACCTTGGCAAAACGCTTACTGCGTCCGCGTATGCTAATAAAACCTTGCTCATCGACATGCACGATATCACCGGTGTCATACCAACCTTTGCCATAAATAGATGCCGGCGGCACTAAAACACCGGGATTATCTGCTAGCAAATAACCCAGCATAATATTAGGGCCTTTAACATGCAGTAAGCCAGCATCAGTAATGCCAGGTACCGGTTCTAATTGATATTCCATACAAGGCATAAAACGACCTACGGTACCGGCTTTATAATGTAGCGGCGTATTGACTGAAGTAATAGGTGAGGTTTCTGTCGCACCATAACCTTCTAAGATACGAATACCAAACTTTTCAGCCCAAAGTTGACGGGTATTTTCTTGTAACTTTTCGGCACCGGCCACCACATAACGCAGATTATAAAAATCATAGGGATGCGCTGTTTTCGCATAAGCCGATAGGAAAGTATTAGTGCCAAACATAATAGTGGCATGGGTTTCATAGGCTATTTCTGGAATCACACTGTAATGCAGCGGCGTCGGATAAAAGAAGGCTTTTATACCGTTCATGACCGGTAACAGCGTGCCTACCGTGAAACCAAAGGAATGGAACATAGGCAAAAAGTTAAGCACTCGATCTTGGGCATTAAAATTAATACAGGCTTCTAATTGCTTAAGATTACCTAAAATATTAGAGTGGGATAGCACGACGCCTTTAGGCGTACCTTCAGAACCTGAAGTAAAGAGCACCACTGCCGGGCTATCTGGATCAATAGCATTCGCTTGATACCAATAATCCATGGTTTTAGCTTTTATGAGCGCAAGCAGCTTATCCTTTATAGAAATATTTTTTGCTAAATCTTCTAAATACACGACCGAACATTGCAGGCTTAATTGTTCAACCGTAGCATTTAAATCGGCCAATTCTATAAAGCGCCGTGAGGTCAATACTGTTTTTATTTGAGCAACTTGACAGGCCAGCAGCATCGCCGCTGAACCTGTAGAAAAATTCAACATAGCGGGCACTCGCCCTTGCAACTGTAAGCCTAGGATAGTCATTAAGGTTTTAGTAGAGTTAGGCAGAAAAACCCCCACATACTCTCCTACGCTGGTTTCATTTGTTAAGACCTGCCCTACCGCAATACTGCGCGTAATTAAAGTGTCATAAGACCAAGGAATACGTTCTAAATCTTCGATAATGCTGTGCCCGCCACCATGCACTTTACGCGCCTCTAGCAAGCTGGTAAAAATAGTTTGGCGATAAGGGCTAGTAACAAACATCATTTTAGTCATGATGTCCGCTAATTGCTGGCCACAATAAGCACGACGCTGCTTACCCTTTAGAGTATCAGGCGCATTGATAGTCTCGACCGGCAAAATATGGATGCTGATTTTAGGAAATAAGCGTAAACGTGAGATTCTATGTAGTTTTGAAAAATGCGTATATTGACTGCCAGAGATACGCACCGGCAAAATAGCTGCTTTAGATTTGTCAGCAACCATACCCGTGCCATCATAAATTTTCATTAATGAACCGGTCACCGAGATACGGCCTTCTGGAAAAATAACCGTATGAGTATCATTTTCCAGATGATGGATTAAATCCTTTAAGGAAATAGGATGAGTAGGATCCATAGGAAATACGCGCGACAATCTTAAAAATGGCTTTAACCACCAGCGCTGAGACATTTGGGTGTTGATAGCAAAAGTGATGTTATCAGGTAAAAACACGCCCAGTAACAAAGGATCTAAAAATGACGTGTGATTAGCACTAATCAAGACTCTTTTTCCAGCCTTCTT
>CAMDNJ010000172.1 GCA_945902915.1 Crenothrix polyspora
TTAACCTCATAAAACAAACCAGGGCGACCTGAGAAATCAATCACGACTCTGGATAAGGCTTCATCTAAAGGCACATAGGAATGTCCATATCTGCATAAGCCTTTTTTGTCTCCGATAGCTATAGCAAAAGCCTGACCTAAGGTAATGCCGATATCTTCAACAGTATGATGCGCGTCGATCTCTAAGTCGCCTTTAGCGTTGATGTCTATATCAATCAAACCATGTCTCGCCACTTGATCGAGCATGTGGTCAAGAAAAGGCACGCCCGTTACAAACGTTGCGATACCTGTGCCATCTAAATTGATGCTACAAGTAATTTGAGTTTCGAGTGTATTGCGTTCGATAGTGGCAATTCGTTGAGTCATGATATTTAAGTCGTATGATTGGGCAATATTTTTTAATGGGGTATTCGTCTATAAAACACTCAGTAGAGGTTTTATGTTTAGTAACCCGTGCAGGGCGATATGATACCTCACCAAGGGCTTATTTTCATCTCTAGTTGTCAATGAATCTTGTATATTTAGGCTTTGCGTGGAAATGCCGCCAGATGGTTGGGTAGATGGTAGGATGGGTAGAACAAAGTGAAACCCATCAAACGCATGTCATCGATGGGTTTCGCTAACGCTCTACCCATCCTACTTAACTTAATAATAGTGACGCAGAGTGTGGGAACGATAAAAAACTCATTTACATCTCTGCAAGACAATCCAAGGCTTCTGAAAGTGTAGACACGGCATGAATCTCTAAGCCTTTAATAGCTGTTTTCGGTGCATTGGCTTTGGGGATGATGGCTTTTTTAAAGCCATGCTTTGCGGCATCGTTCAAACGGGCATGGCCATTAGCGACGGGCCTTATTTCACCACTTAAACCAATCTCACCAAAGAAAAACATATCATGAGGGATGATCTTATCTCTTAGGCTAGAAACAATGCCGACCACAATTGCTAAATCAGAACTGGTTTCTGTGACTTTAATGCCGCCTACGACATTGGCATAGATTTCATCTTGCGCGGTAAAAATACCGCCGTGCCGATAAAGCACTGCTAATAACATGGCCAATCTATTTTGGTCGAAACCTACAGTCAATCTTCTAGGATTGCCATACTGACATTCGGTGACTAAAGCTTGAATTTCGACTAGCAAGGGCCGTGTACCTTCCCATAACACCGTTACCACACTACCCGAGGAGGGTTTTTCTGCTCTATTCAAAAACATTGCCGAAGGGTTTTTAACTTCTTTAAGCCCAGAACTATCCATGGCAAAAAAACCTAATTCGCCAACACTACCAAAGCGATTCTTATCGGCTCTTAAGACTCTAAAGCGTGCATCATCGGTAGAACCCAACATGACTTGAGTATCGACGATATGGCTTAAAGTCATAGGGCCTGCCAGTGATTGATCTTTAGTGACATGGCCGATCATAAAAATAGACACATGATTTTTTTTTGCGTACTGAGTCAGATAACTAGCTGATTCTCTCACTTGAGAGACGGAACCGGGAGCAGAGTCGCTGTCTTGAGTATGCATGACTTGTATCGAATCTATGACTAGAATCTGCGGTTTGATGCTATCTAAAAGATCGCAAATACGCTGTACCGATGTTTCCATTAACATCATGATTTTATCGGCAGGCAACTTTAAACGGTTGGCGCGTTCAGCAATCTGTTGTAGTGATTCTTCACCCGATACATATAAAACGCTAACGCCTCGGTCGGCAATATTAGCGATGGCTTGTAATAATAAGGTACTTTTACCCGCTCCAGGTGCGCCGCCTAATAACACCACGCTGCCGGTAACTATGCCGCCGCCTAAAACGCGATCAAATT
This sequence comes from Crenothrix polyspora, assembly GCA_945902915.1. Lineage (GTDB taxonomy): Bacteria > Pseudomonadota > Gammaproteobacteria > Methylococcales > Methylomonadaceae > Methylobacter_C. The sequence goes on from CAMDNJ010000172.1 coordinate 1,827, forward strand.
CTGAAATGCCGGTAGAAATACGTTCCGCTTGCGATAAACTGACATCGGATAATAATTTAACTTCGCTTGGGCTGCCCGCATAACCGCTACGACTACTACGTTCTTTGCTAGCTGAACCTAATCTAACTTCTTTGATGGTATTCCATTCGCCACAGCTAGTGCATTGTCCACCCCAGCGAGGATAATCTGCACCGCATTGATCACATACAAAAGCTGTTTTTATTTTTTTATTCATAAGCCATCATATAGGGCTATGCTCCGATGGGTCAAATTTGTAGCTAATGTTGAGACCATAAGGCCCAAATTTAAAAGGTTAATTATTGCTTAACAAAAACCTAAGGCCAGCAACACCTGCATATTGATTCCCTGATCCGGTTTCTGGAATAATGACCCCTACCTAATAGTTTTTATAAAAGAAGTTAAGTTGACCACCACCGCGAAGTTGGGCAAGCTTACTTACTGATAACCTTGTGGATTTTTAGTTTGCCAGTTCCAGGTGTCATTAACCATATCATCTAAGTCTTTTTCTACTTTCCAGTTAAGCTCCGCTAAGGCTAATGCTGGATTAGCAAAACATTCTGCCAGATCGCCTGCTCTTCGTGGAGACATTTGATAGGGTATGGTTTTGCTGGTGACGCGTTGAAAAGCATCGATGATTTCTAAAACACTGTAGCCTCTGCCAGCGCCTAAGTTATAAGCTTTGCAAGCGCCTTCAGCAAAATGTTCACCGTTGAGTGCCTCTATAGCTTTGATATGGCCCTGAACAAGATCAACGACATGAATATAATCTCTGATGCCAGTGCCATCTCGAGTCGGGTAGTCATCACCAAATACCGATAATTGGGCGAGCTTACCAATGGCGACTTGTGCAACATAAGGCATTAAATTATTGGGGATGCCATTGGGATCTTCGCCAATCATGCCGCTGTCATGGGCACCTATGGGATTAAAGTAACGTAATAAGGCAATTTTCCAAGGTTTCTCTGCTTTATTGAGTTTATCTGCGGCCGATAAGTCGCGCAAGATATCTTCAATCATGGCTTTAGAACGGCCATAAGGATTGATGGCGCCTAAAGGGAAATGCTCCGAATATTGAGGGCTAGCCGATTCACCATAAACCGTCGCTGATGAACTAAAAACCAGTTGCTTAACGTTGGCGGCACTCATGACCTCAGTAAGGACTAAAGTACCGTAAACATTATTGTGATAATAAAGCTGGGGGAGGGCGCACGATTCACCGACGGCTTTTAAGCCGGCAAAATGAATGACGGTATCCGGTGATTCTTTAGCAAAAATGTCGGTAAGCGCTTGCTTATCTCGGATGTCCGCTTGATAAAAAGTCAGTGCTTTACCTGCAAGCTGCTGGACTCGAGTTAAAGATTCTAATTTACTATTGGTTAAATTATCAACAACAACGACCTTAAAGCCTGCTTGCAATAATTCAAGACAAGCATGACTGCCAATATAGCCTGCGCCACCCGTTACTAAAACCGTTTGATTATTCATGAGCTAGTCTTTATGAAGTTATTTTAAGTTTTATTAAATGCACGCGTCGATTATCGGCGCGGATGATTTCAAAGCGTAAGTGATCGATGACTAAGCTTTCACCTTTTATGGGCATGTGTTCAAGCTGATTCACCAAAAAACCACCAATGGTGTCATATTCATCAGTCGCCAATTGCGTAGCAAAATAATCATCAAATTCATTAATGGGCATTAAGGCCTTAATGATAAATTCATTGGTGTTACGCTGATAAACATAGCCTTCATCGTCATGGTCGTCATGCTCATCTTCGATTTCACCGACGATTTCTTCTAACACATCTTCGATGGTGACCAAGCCTGCCGCTTGTCCATATTCATCAACGACGATGGCCATGTGATTACCATTGGTACGTAATTCTTGCAGCAAGACATTTAAGCGTTTACTTTCTGGGACGACACAAGCGGGTCGCATAAGCTCTTTAACAGTCATGGTTTTATTTTGTAGCACATGCGCGAGTAAATCTTTGGCGAGCAATACTCCGACTACCTTACTGCGGTCGCCATCGATAACTGGATAACGCGAATGACAAAATTCGATTACTAAAGGGAATATAGACTCTAATTCTGCCTCTTGGGGCAGCACCACCATTTGTACGCGAGGTATCATAATATCCCGTACGCGCATTTGTGATACTTGTAGCACGCCTTCAATCATGGATAAGGCATCAGTATCTAGCAGTTTATTTTCGCGAGCTTCT
>CAMDNJ010000173.1 GCA_945902915.1 Crenothrix polyspora
TTGCACATGCCATAACGGGCTTTCGTCTAGTTGCAATTGTTCGAGTTGATGCTGAGCAAAATAACCAATTTTTAAGGCTTCAGCTTCTTGTCTTTTACCCGACATCGGCAACATATCGCCGGCTAATACTTTAATTAAACTCGATTTACCTGCACCATTAGGGCCTAATAAGCCAATACGATCACCGGGCGAAATCGATAGCCCTGCTTGTTTAATAATGCAGGTATCGCCATAGCCTATATCTGCTTTATCTAAGGTCAATAAAGGGTTAGGCATTTTGCCCGGTTTGGCAAAACTAAAATCAAACGGTGAATCCACATGCGCCATAGCAATGACTTCCATGCGTTCCAAGGCTTTAATACGACTTTGTGCTTGTCGCGCTTTGGTGGCTTGGGCTTTAAAGCGATCGACAAAACTTTGTATATGCGCTATTTCGCGTTGTTGTTTCTGATAAGCCGATTGTTGTTGTGATAATTTCTCAGCGCGCATTCTTTCAAAGGCAGAATAGTTGCCGGTATAAATTTCCGCTTTATTTTGCTCAATATGCACGATGTGATCGGTAATAGTGTCCAGAAAGTCACGATCATGCGAAATCAGCAATAAAGTACCGGGATATTTGCATAGCCAGTCTTGTAGCCAAATAACGGCATCTAAATCCAAATGGTTGGTTGGTTCATCCAATAGCAATACATCAGAACGACACATCAAGGCTTGTGCCAAGTTAAGGCGCATACGCCAGCCGCCTGAGAACGAGTTGACGGCATTGTGTTCTTGATCGGCGGTAAAACCCAAGCCATTCATTAATCGTGAGGCTCTGGCCTGAGCCGTATAGCCGCCAATGTTCTCTAAGGCGGCATGGAGTTCAGCTTGTTTTAAACCATTGTCCGAACTTTCAGCAAGTTGTAATTGTGTTTGTAAGCGTCTTAATTCTTGATCACCATCAATAACATAATCAATAGCCGAACTGCTTACAGCAGGGGTTTCTTGCGCAACATGAGCAATTTCCAAATGCGGTGGCATGGAAAAATCACCCTCATCTAAATGCAGTTCTTTTTTTACCAGTGCAAATAAACTCGATTTACCTGCGCCATTAGCACCGGTAAAGCCGGCTTTTTGGCCTTTGTGGATAGTGAATGTAGAGTTAGCAAATAGCACTCGTGCGCCACGGCGCAGAGCTATATTTTTAAAATTTAACATGGATGTTTAACGTGAAAATAAGAAGTCATAAGGTAATAAATAAACATACAAGTCGGTTGTGATTAAAGTGTTTCTATTGAATAATTAGCCGAGACCGTTTGTGCTTAAAGGATAACGGGCGTATTAACTTCGGTTACCTTTAAACCATACTGAATATGCGGTGGTTGAATAATATCGCCTTGAATACTTTGTATGGCTATTTTTGCCAAATTCACTCCCGATAAACAAGCCATGCCGAAGCCACCGGAAGGGCGGGGATTAATTTCCAATAAACGAACGCCTTTTGAGCCTTCTTTAAACTGAATATTGAATAAACCATTGAGTCGATAATGTGCTGTTAGTCGAGTCACCATAGCTTGGATATCAGCATTATTGTCGATAGTTTGACCATAACCCGCTAACAGAGGTTTTTTACGTTGCACGGCACAGAGTAATTCGCCATGTCGACCTGCGCAATCGACACTCCATTCATGACCGCCCAAATGTTCCATAACCAGCAAGGTATCAAATTCGGGCGTGTTATTCATACCTAGGCGTAATTCCTGCAAGGGAATTTGGTATTCAATGCCTCCCAGTAGCTGGCTGATGCTGTCACGTTGCGTATCTAAGATACGAAAGCCCAAACCAAAGACAGATACAGCTGGCTTTACACAGAGCTGCTCATGCTTTTTCGATAAGCTAGTGACAGCTAGATCAAATTCATCGGCATTATTAACTGCGATGAAATCCATGGTCTTTGCAATAGCCGGATTTAAATGACTATAAAAATCCGCTTTATTATGCAGTAGCGTCAGCGTTTCATAATCAGCTACCGAGAGTACTTGCGTACCAATCGCTAAAAACAAATCATGATGTTGACTAATGAGAGCGGCTTCTTTACCTGGCCAAAATAACTGTATGTTACGTTGCCTGCAAAAGTTAACGCACCATTCTAGGTAGTCGAGGCCGCTTAAGTCGGAGGGTTCAAGATAGTATTCGTCTGCAGCCAAAAAGGCTGCAGCGTTGCCGTGCGTATGCGTACAAATTAAGCTAATTTCATCGACTGGAAAATCTAGATGAAGAGCTCTAAAGACTGAGCTTATGGTTGAGTAGGTCTTGTTAAACCAAATTCTCATTATAAATGCAAAGTAATCAGCGGTAGTAAGTTTTCAATAGTTCGTCCCGTACCATTTTCACCGATAGCATGCATTTTCCATTCACCATTATGGCGATACAGTTTAGCCATGATTTGAGCGGTATGTGAACCTTGAGCTGTTAATGTATAGCGGGCAATTTCGTTGTTATTGTTGTTATCAACTATACGACAATAAGCGTTTTCAACCGTGTTGAAGGTTTCGCCAGTATAAGAACTAACCGTAAAAACTAAAGATTTAACCGTTTCGGGGATTTTAGTTAAATCCACAATGATTTGCTCATCATCGCCATCACCTTCACCGGTGCGATTATCACCAGTATGAACAATGCTGCCATCGCGACTTTTCAATTGTCCGAAATAGACGATATCAACCACTTTATTTTCATCACTGAATAGTACGCAAGAAGCATCTAAATCGATGGCGCTATCTTTGTTACCACCGCTAAACATGCCTTTTATAAGGCCAACCTTTGGTGTTTTAGCATCCCAACCTAAACCCATAACAATTTTGCTTAAAATGCTACCTGATTCTTTAGATAAAGAAATTTTTTGACCTTTTTGTAAATTAATAGCCATATAACCTGTTCCAAATAGAGAGTAATTTTATCGGTTCGATTTTACCGTATCGGTTCCATTAAGTTACGTGATCATACGGAGTAAAGCAGCTTTAGCTGTTTTACAAAGCAACAGCTGAAGCTGTTGCACTCCACGTTTATATAATTACGAATAACATAATGGCAGTGCAGTAGGTTGGGCTAACAGTTTTATCGTTAACCCAACAATCAGCCATGAATTTGTTGGCTTGCGAGAAGTATGCAGCCCAATATACAGTACTTAGATGTTATACACTCACACCAAAAGATGAAGCTAAAGCACCTAGACCACCTGCAAAACCTTGGCCTACAGCTTTAAATTTCCAATCACCGTCTACACGATAAATTTCACCAAAAATCATGGCTGTTTCGATAGAGGCATCTTCACTTAAGTCATAACGAGCAATTTCTTGACCGCCATTTTCATTAATGACTCGAATAAAAGCGTGATTAACTTGGCCAAAATTTTGTTTACGAATTTCAGCTTCATGGATAGTGACAGCAAAGACAACTTTATCAACATCAGCAGGAACTTTAGATAATTCAACTTTAACCGTTTCATCATCGCCGTCGCCAGCACCTGTTGTATTGTCACCCATATGTTGAATAGCACCTTCAGCAACGACTTTATTATTATAAAAACAGAAGTCAGCATCTGAACGTACTTTACCGTCTAGCTTAATTAAAAAAACACTAGCGTCTAAGTCGAAACCAGAACCATCAGTGGTGCGAGCATCCCAACCTAAACCGACGGCTATTTTGTTTAAACCAGGTGCTTCTTTGCTTAAATTGACGTTGCCGCCTTTACTAAGTGAAATTGCCATGCTGTAACTCCTAATAGATTGATAATTGGTTAGATAGATTTTAGTTGATACCGTACTGATGTGCTAAAGCCGCTAAGCCGCCAAGATAAAATTGGCTAACTGCTTTAAATTTTCATTCACCTATTTAAGTAAGTAAATATTCCGAAAATCAGAACTGCCTATACTAAGGCATCTTACTCAAGTCGTAATGAACGACTTTGTTGTTTAAATCTTTATCATCACTACGCACATACGTAGTTAATCTTAATGAATGATTTTCGTAGGGAAACTTTTCAAAGATAAGGCCACATAAGATTGGCGAATATAATAACC
>CAMDNJ010000174.1 GCA_945902915.1 Crenothrix polyspora
TAATAATGCAGCTAGAGAATCTGGCACTGAGAGTGCTGCAGGAATGGCAAAAATTCTTTCAGATGCTCTTGAAGCGGCTGAAGTTCGTCAGCAAACCATGAATGAAAACATAACAAGTCTTTTAGAGCAAATAAAAATAGCCAATATTGATGCTAAAAACACTGGTTCTGCGGGGGCTACTGATATGGCAAAAATATTGACGGAAGCTATGGAGGCAGCAGAAATACGTCAGCAAAGCATGAATGCCCAAATGGCAGAGTATTTAGAACAAATAAAATTAACACTTAAAACAACGCAAGGTGAAACACAGGAGAAACTGAAGGATTCTTTAGTTGGTATTGCAACAACCATGACTACAATCCTCGATTCTTTAGGAGAGCAGTCAGGTAAAGTAACTGCTGAAGGAGAAAAAGTTGTTGGTGATTTCGGTGTTCATGTTAAGGCATTGGCTAATGGAGTAAACGAAGCAGTTATTGAAATGAAAAAAACAGTCGAATCTATGCGTAACTCAACCAATGATGCACTCACAAAAATGAATAATGGTGCCAATACATTGTCTGGTGCAGCAACTGAGTTTGCGAAAGCGGGGCAAGGTGTTGTTGGTACACTCGACAAGTCAAAAGTGGTTGCGGACCAATTATCTCAAGCATCAGGTGCTATAGCTTCAGTATCAACAGGACTTGCTGGCGTCTTATCTGATTATAAGTCAACACGAGAATCTATGGTTGAATTAGTAGGCAGCATGAAATCAATTATAGAACAAGCACGCAAAGAAGCGTCGATGTCAGATGATGTTTTAAAACGGATCGAAGGAGCAACAAGTAAATTAATTGCAGCTCAACATGAAGCAGATACTTATATAACTAAGATAACAGAAGTAATAAAAACATCTCATAATGAATTTACTACTGGTATGACAAAATCTTTAACTGATTTAAATACTGGCATTATTCGTGTATTAGGTAGTGCAAGTACTGAATTCCATCAAGATCTCACATCCGCTGTTGGATTGCTTAAAGGGGGTATAGGCGAGATTAGCGATGTATTTGAAGAAGCAGCGGATAAAGTAACACAAGCTGCTAATCGGGCCGATAGGCGATAAGCATGTTTGGAACACGGATAGTAATAGGTAAGCGTAGTAAGGATGAAGGTGAAAAACCCTTCTGGATTTCATTTGCTGATCTCATGTCAGCATTGATGGTGCTTTTTTTGTTAGTAATGAGTGTTGCGTTATTAGCAGTAACTAAAACTGTTTCTGAAGCTGAAAGAAAAAAAGTTGAAAGAGAGCAAGAAATTGAACTGCTACTTTCTAAAATTGAAAAAGCAACAATCAAGTACCCAGGTATTACTATTGATAAGGATAGAAAAGTTGTTGAGTTTGGTGATCAAGCTCAATTTAAATATAAATTATCTGTATTAGAAGCCCCACAAGTATTGTTGTTAAGGAAGTTCGTGGCAGATGTAGTATTAAAATATGCGAGTGATGATCTAGGAAAAAAGTGGTTTAAACAAATTATTGTAGAAGGATTTACAGATCGGCAAGGTAGTTATTTATATAATTTAAATTTAAGTCTTGATAGAAGTCAGCGGGTTTTATGCGCTTTACTTGCACCATTTCCAGATATTCCTAAGATATTGTCTGAAAAAGAGCTTGAGCAGGTTCGTGATCTCTTTTTCGTGGGGGGGTATTCATTCAATGATTCAAAGAAGACCGATGAAGAGAGCAGGCGTATTGAGCTTCGGTTAGAGTTTTATGGTGTTGATGAAAAACATCCTAAATTAGAAGGCATATCATCCGGTAATTTCGGTGACTGTAAAATTTAGGCATGAATACATTTAATGAACTCCTAAATTCTTTAGAGAGAAAGTTGCTTAGTAATAAAGAGCCAATGAGTTTTTTATTGAAAGATCTTAGTGAGTGGTCACCGAGTTTACCTTCAACTGCATCACCTGATCGAATTAAATTAGCCTTACGTGAATTTATAGATCATGGTTTTACAGATCTCTCACATGCACGTTTACTCTGTAATGGTTGTATTGTGTCACTAGGTGAAGCTAACTATCGCTTAATCGAAGATAAACGTTTTATCGAACTATTAAATTACGTTGGGGGATATAGCAATCAAACGCGTCCGTTTCGTAGATGTTATAGACGTTTAATGAATGCTTATTTTTTGTATGACCCACAGAGCGCAATTTTTAAAACAGATATTGAAGGAAATATCGAAAAATTACGTCATTTTTTAAATGATCATATCGCTAATATTAAAACTATAGATTTCAATCCTGATTGGATTACAGCTCTTACCGAGCATAAAAATCTTTTAACAGAAAAGCCCTGTTCCCGTTATGGGCTTGAGGCACTTAAAGGTGATCGAACTTCATTTAACGATATTTGCAAACGTCTTGAGATTATCGATACGTCATGGCTAGTGGGTCAACTTGTTCTGTCTGCTTGTGATGTTGCAGTTGATCAGAAAGATGACATATTTAAAGAATATATAAATCCTCTGATTATTCTTCTAAAAGAGCATCCACTTTATCTAAATGTAGGGTTAGGTAAATTGCTTAATCGTTATGTGGCATGTGCTGACAAATCAATTAATATTGATTTAAGAGAGTTTGCTGTTTCATTCTGGGGCAATCCTTGGATGGAAGAAACACAAGAAAATTGGCGGCATTGCGATAATACTGCTCGTGAGATGATTGCTAGCTGGTTAAAACGGCATCTATTACGAGAATTCTTTTCAATATTATCTGAAGATGGAGCTGCAAATACTAGGCGTGTAGATTTTTGGGAGCTTTATTGTGAAGACCCACAAGGAATATTTTTTGCACTCGGCATTGCAGCCTTCAGAAATGAGCGTTTTAAAGCATTTATAAAAGATGCTAAGGGGCTTTGTCGAAACTTAGATGGAGGCCAGTCAGAAAATGAACATGCAGTTGTTATGCAATTTAAAAATAAAGATGTTATTGAATTTAGTTTAAAAGGTAATCGTACTTATTTTTATAGCCCACAGCATGGAACTCGGCCCTACAATTTTAAAAATGCACGTATAGAAGTAGGTAGAGCATTAAGTGGTAGGGTAGGCTTAAAGGCTGGTGGCGAGTCATTTATAAAACGAAGCAGCCATGTTGATACAGGTAAAGCATTAAGTAAAAAATGGGAGCAAGACTTTGCGAAAGATATGGGTTCAACTTCCTCATCTATCAGGGAGTTTTGCAGAGCATATAAGTGTGATTATATTCCAGCATCACGCTCTGGAAGCTATGAATGGATTATGCAAACGAAAAGTACTTTTTGGGATGTATATCAATTTGCAGTTTTAATGGGTTGGGAGTTCGTATGGTCAGCCGATAAAAAAGGCTGGTATAGAGAAGGAAGCTAAATGTTTAAATGGTTAAAAAGACAAAACATCCAGAGTGAGTTATCTCCCGTACTGTATTTGCTTAAAAATGAATATGGCCTCAGATGGTTATTTGAACCAACAGATTGCTCCTTTGAGTGCGGATCTTTGGCTCTACCAATTTTGCAGCAACTCGAAAGTGATGGTTTAGTTACTGAATCGGAGTCTTGTTTTTTTACTGGTTGGGATGAGATTTATTTAATCCTTAACCATCCTGAATATTCACAAGTTTGCCCTGATATTCTGATTCCAGAGCTAGTCTTACTGACACCCGCATTAGAAAGTATTGGTACCCTGATTGACATAGATTTTGGCGTTACCATTTGTGGCTGGACTAACTTAGAAGGTGTGCCGGTAAAGATTGATATTGTTATTGGGCCAATTATTAGTATTGATAGCAAGCTTGGGCTGATACCTGCTCCTTCCTGGAATGTTTTGAAGTTAGTAAACGCATTTTGGCAAAGACCAGCAGATGAACACAATGATATAAATAATCGAAAGCTTTGGGGGCAAATACGTCAAACAGCCATTGCTGCTAAATCTCAACTCAGTGACTTTTTGTTTCGTTCAGTAGTTCTGACACCTGAAAAATTACTCATAGATTTAAATAGAGTTGATGTTTCAGGGACTAAAGTTGT
>CAMDNJ010000175.1 GCA_945902915.1 Crenothrix polyspora
CCAAGATGATGCTAATAAAGCATTAGCTGGGATTAACCATAGGCCTAGAAAAAAATTAAATTACAAAACACCATGGGAAGTATTTTGTGAGATGGCTTCACTTAATATTGATGATTCACTCGGTGTTGCATTTATGTGTTGAATTCGCGATAATTACTGTATAGTGAAAAATGTTATTACCTTAGTTTTATTGATGCAGCAGAACTTACGGAGTAGAAATAATGGGCTTAAAGTGGCGTAAGTCGATGAACATTGGACCTGTTCGAGCAAATGTTTCAACTCGAGGTGTTGGCTGGTCTATTAATTTGGGAATTTTTAGGCTGGGCTTAAATGCACAAGGTAGCATGTATTTTAGTGTGGGGATTCCAGGCACTGGGCTTTATTACACTAGCAATGTTAATGATGTGCGTAGACCTCGGTAATGGGTAATTATGAGAGCTAATAACAAACTGTCTTAACAATAGCTTTAGTCGTGATTGTTAGAAATAAAATATTTTCTACTGAATTAACCGGCTACTAACTTAAGACGGGACAGTGTTAATAGTCTATCGTTCCCACGCAGAGCGTGGGAACGATAAAAGCCAAGCCTTCTATAAAAGCTAGCTGCAATCAGTATGGATTATTACACTGGAGCTAAGGGCGGTTGTTACACCTATAATAAAAACGCTAAAAAGCGCTATGTTGATCCTAGCTTTTGTAAAAACAAAAGTTAACTAAAACTTGTGACAGTAGAGGTTTTGATAACTATATGTTATTTCAAAATGTTTTAAAAGGAGATTTGATGCGTCAGATTGTTTATGAGTGATGCTCAACCTATGCAAAAAGCCAGATGTAAATAACTAGGTAAGCTTGCGCTTATAGGGTTTGTAAGTCCATAATCAATAAAAAACAACTATTTAGATAAGGTTAAAGCATGACTATATTGAAAGCTTTGGTTATTACAAGGCTATTTTTCTCTAACTTAGTGTTTGCGGATTTTAAAGCTATATTGCAGCAAGCAAGGGAATACAAATGCACAAGTCACTCTCTGTTATATGTATGTTAATGGATAAGGAGTTTATCAAGGCTACAACGAATCTGTTCAATCTTAAGAGCATGAATACATTTATAGCTTCATTATTGGCGTTACTAACGCTGTCATTGATTGGTTGTGCTACTACTTCAAGCGAAGGTAAATACACCGTAGTAGAAACTACACAAAGAAAAGACTATCAAGAAAGTGTCCCACCTAAACACTTTAGCGGTATTAAGGCAGTAAGCTTAAATGGGTCAAAAATAATGTTACAGTTAGTTGATAAGTCGTTATATGAGGAATACTCAGTGCCGCTGATAACTTACCTTCATGAATACCATTCTGAGACTCATCTAATAAAAGGTTTTTTAAAAACAACTCTGGGGGTACCGTTTTATGTAGGGCTTAGTCCAGTCTTTTTGATTTTTGGCGACAAACAACATGAGTTTTCAAATTTTTTTAGAGATTACACATGGAAGTCTATATTTGGTTATAGTGAGAAAAATATAGGGAGTCCAGTGGCAAATCCAGCTAATAGAGTAAAAACTGGTAAATCAGAATGGAGAGATATACAAAAGACTCATAAAATTCTAATTTCTGGGTTTGATAAAGACTATGAGCGATCAATAAACTGGGGGGAAGCAGAATACGATCTTAGCCCATATATCTTAAATACTGATATCACTAAAACTACAACTATAAAAATTACTTGCTTAGATTGTGACTTGTTAGGACAAGATGAGCAGCAGGCTATATATAAGGATACAAAGAAAGCTGTTGAGATAATCGCTGATTTTAGAAATATAAAAACTAATTTATTAGCGAACACAGAAAAATCAAATCTTCGGCAAACTGAAAGTGATAAGAAGACAGTCATTAAAAAAGCTGAACAAGATAGAAATATACCAATTGATAAGCCAGAAAAAATTCTTATACCTAATCCCAATACGGGCAAGCTTGAGTGAATTTCATCAGACAACATTGAATGAAGGCACCGCACCGCTAAGTAATATGAATACCTAGCTATTCTATAATAGTAAACTCATACTCTAAGATAAATGCAAAAAGACATTATTAAAACTACTTACTTCACTGTATTACTAATAATTGCATCTGTATCTGTCTCTCTAGCTGGCTCTATTAATAACAACAGTTGGGTACCCAGTGCATGTGGCAATGAACCTGAAGTTCCGGTTATTAAGCAAGACAATATTGAAACTTACAATCAAAGTGTTAAAACTATCAATGAATGGCAACTAGCTGCCAATACTTATAATACTTGCGTAGTCAATGAAGCGAATGCCGACAACGCCCTCATAGCAAGAATAGCCAATGAGAAACTAAATAAATTTCGGAGTGTTGTAGAAAAAATCAAAGTCGATACTGATGCTGCCAACGCTATAAAGTCGACATTAATTGAATCTAAAGAATTAGATAGTAAGCCTACAGTTATTAAGCCAGAAAAGACGCTTACACCTAACCCCAATTCGGGCAAGCTTGAGTGACTACAAAAAGGCACCATTAAGATGACATCAAATAAAATCACCATTGGTCGATCAGTAGAATGTGATCTTGTATTAGCAGATATGACTGTTAGTCGACATCATGCTGAAATTGAACTATTAGAAAATAATGATCTATTGCTCACCGATTGCCAAAGTACACAAGGTACATTTGTGATCAAAGGCGATCAAGAAGATAGAATTAAGCAAAAAATTATCGCAGCGCAAGATTTTATTAAATTTGGAAATATAACGATGTCTGTAAAAGAAATTTTAGCTGAAACCGGCTTAATAATTCCCGCTCGCCAAACGGCAGAATTAATTACCATCATTCCTAGGCAAAAAAAGTCGAATATTTCATTAAAAAATGTATCTACGCAATCAACTTTGGCGAAAAGAAGCACAAGGCTTTTTGCTGCGATAATTGACCTATTAATAGGTATTGGTACTTGCATTCCAGGTTTAATATTTTATAAATATATTAATGAGTCTTTTGGGTTCGGTGTTATAGGTTTGAGTTATTTAGCGCTATTAATTTCACAACTGTATTTTATGGTAAAGTTAGGCCAGTCTTTAGGCAAGCGAGCGGTAGGTATAAAAATCGTAAGGATAGCCGATGAGACGATACCTGGTTTTGCTAAGATTTACCTTCTAAGAAATTTTGTGCCTAGTTTAATAGGGGCTATACCTTATGTGGGGGGTGTATTTGTACTTGTCGATTATTTGTTTATTTTTCGTGATGACAAGCGTTGCTTACATGATTTAATCGCTCAAACCAAAGTGATTAATGTCCCTAATTTTAAAAGTTGATTTATGAGCGGTCATCAACATTGCATCAATTGTTTACAAGAATCTGACATTCTTTACCAATACCCTTGTGTGGCATGTGGGTGGTCACCAGAGCAACATAGTACTTCTGGCCTGTACTTATCCCCTGGCACCATTCTGCATGGTCAATATCAAATAGCTAGAATGCTAGGTCATGGCGGCTTTGGCATCACTTATTTAGCTTGGGATAATTTATTAGAAATCAAACTGGCTATTAAAGAATATATGCCACGAGATTTTGCTACGCGTAATGCTAGCAACTCTGAAATATCGACTTTTGCTGGTGATGCTAAAGAAAATTTTACGTATGGACTTGAACGCTTTCTGGATGAGGCTCGTACCTTAGCCAAATTTCAACAACACACGGGTATCGTGTCTGTACTCAATGTTTTTTATGGCAACAGCACCGGCTACATGGTGATGGAGTATGTTGATGGCCTGACCTTAAAAGAATATTTGGTAGATAAGGACAAACTTACCTGGGAGCAAACACTCCAGTTATTTATGCCCGTTATGGATGCTTTAAGAGCCGTTCACAAATCAGGTATGCTACATCGAGACATTAGTCCAGATAACATCTATTTGTGTCAGGATAACCGTGTAAAGTTATTGGATTTTGGATCAGCTCGCTTTGCTTTAGGCGGGCATAGTCGCTCGCTTTCAGTGGTTGTAAAACCAGGATATGCACCCGAGGAGCAAT
>CAMDNJ010000176.1 GCA_945902915.1 Crenothrix polyspora
GATAATGATAAGCCGCTACCAAACCAAAAAAGCCCAAGGGCACGCACAAAGCCAAGGCGGTTCTAAGCTTAGAGCGCAGAGGAAACCATTCGGCTAGTAGTAAAGCAAAACCTGGCAATCCTGGTAAAGGATAAGTCCAAATAATATTAGCCGAAAAGGTAAAGAACATTAGCGGAGCTGTCATCCAAAGCAAACAATATAAGCGCCAGCCATCACTAGACCTTAACAACTCCAAGGGCTTTTTTTGCACAATAGCAGTAATGACTGCTTTCAGAAACAACAAAGACCAAGGGAATGCAGCTCCCAACCAATATTGCCAAATCTTCCCTAGTGGATGTGCATGACCATTACCGTAAAGATCGCCTTGCCAACCACTCTCAGTGAAGCGTTTCCAATGCTCGCCCACTAAAAAATATTCTAAAAACCCAGGCGTTTTATGCTCAGCTATCAAAAACCAAGGCACACTAATCACTAACATCAATAACGTGCCCTTGATCCAAGGCACTCGTTGCCAGACGCGCTTCCATTCACTGGTCATGATTGTCCATAAACCTAAACTAATGCCTGACAGCACAATCGCTATTGGTCCTTTCGCCAACAAACCAACACTTAAACCTATAAAGAATAAATAACCCCAGTAAGCCTTGCTGTCTTCACGCAATGCTCGCCAAAAAGAAGCAATAGCGAGCGTTATGCCAAAACTCAAACAGACATCCATCGCAACCGTGCCAGACATCACAAAAAATGATACGGTACTGGCGATTATGATCACTGCGCTTCTCGCATATTCCACGCCGCGCTGAACTTTAGCCAGCTGATAAATAATCCAGAGCACACCTAAACTTAATAAGAATGAGGGCAGTCGCGCTGAAAAATCGTTAATGCCTCCTAGCCATAAACTAGAAGCCGTTAACCAAACTGTCATGGGGGGTTTCCCCCAAAAAGGCACGCCGTAATCAATCAACGGTGTGATCCAATTTCCAGTTTCCAACATTTTTCGGCCCATTTCCGCATAGCGAGATTCGGAAGGATCATACAAAGGATATAGCCCTAATGATATTGCCCTTAGCAACAATAAAGTCGCAAACAAACCAACGCCACTAAGCAGCTTCTTTAGCATTGATTTAGGCTTATCATCAAGCGTATTTTCAGAAACATCCATTTGAAAGGTCCACAAACTATTAGCGAAAAAATTCCAGATTAAAACCACGCCCGTGGTTACTATCTGTGCATAAAAATAATATAAATGCTGGGTCAACACAGCCATCATTGCTAAATTTAAGGCAAAACCTAAACTTGCAATCAGTACGAACTTTGGGAAAGTTTGTCTATGTGACTGTTGACTATTAAAAGTTAACTTATAATTTAAAGCATAATTAACGATTAAACCGGTTAAGGCTCCCCAAGCTGAGGCAACGACCGGATTAAAATGATAGAACTCAACTAAACTATATAATATCGAATAATGCGCCAAGGTTCCTGTGGCACCAACGAGGGCAAAACCCATAAATTTGATAAACACAGTAGCCTAGGGTTAATGTTATAAAAAAGATGACTTATCTTTGCCTGGAAGACAAGGTTAAGCTTAGATCATTTATTGTTCCAAGACTTGTAGGATGGGTAGAACAACGTGAAACCCATCACACCATCGCACAATGATGGGTTTCGCTGTCGCTCTACCCATCCTACAGGTATTTTATCGCCCCCAATCTTTACGTGGGTACGATAGACTATTCACACTGTCCCATCTTAACTAGATAGCCTGATTTTAGCACAATTAATCAGCCTTTAAAAAACTTGACCGAAACTACATGCCAGTGGGGCAAAAAATAAAATCAGCTAAACTGTTTGCCTATTTAAAGGTTTTTGCCGTAACCTCACAGCCCTAGCAGGCAATCACAAAACATTAATCGCACTTGCATTTGCTGACATACTATATATCACTACTGTTTTTATCCTTTTAAGTATTAATCAATCACGGACAATCAATCAAATCATGCAAAAAAGAACTGCACACCAAATAGCCGATGTACTCATTGAAGCCCTCCCCTATATTCAACGCTTTAAAGGTAAAACTATCGTCGTTAAATTTGGCGGTAATGCCATGGTAGATGAGGCGCTTAAAAGCAGCTTTGCCCGAGACATCGTCTTAATGAAATCGGTAGGGCTTAATCCGATTGTTGTGCATGGCGGCGGCCCTCAGATTGGTCAACAATTAGCCAAACTGGGTAAATCTACCCGTTTCGTTGATGGTATGAGAGTGACTGACAGCGAGACTATGGATGTCGTTGAAATGGTACTGGGCGGCTTAGTTAATAAGGAAATTGTTAATTTAATTAATCAAAATGGCGGCAAAGCGGTAGGTTTAACAGGAAAAGATGGTGATTTCATTCGCGCCAGAAAAATTCAAATGCAGCAATACTCACTAGATGCTGATGATTCAGAAATCATTGACTTAGGTTATGTCGGCGAAGTCAGCAGTATCGATCCAGCTGTTGTGAATATGTTAGGGCGCAGTGATTTCATACCCGTCATTGCTCCTATCGGAGTAGGCGAAGATGGCAGATCTTATAACATCAATGCCGATCTAGTCGCAGGCAAACTTGCCGAAGTATTAAAAGCTGAAAAACTCATCTTATTAACCAATACTGCAGGCATACTTGATAAACAAGAAAAGCTGCTAACCGGCTTATCCCTACAAGATATAGATGATTTAATTGCAGATGGTACTATCTCAGGTGGAATGATTCCTAAAACCCGCTGCGCAACTGATGCTCTTAAAGCGGGAGTCAATAGCGTACATATTATCGATGGTCGTGTAGATCATGCCGTGCTATTAGAGCTATTCACCGATCAAGGCGTTGGCACTTTACTATTAAGAGCTAAGCACGATAAAGCTCATTAATGTAAATTGAAAATATCACTGAAATGGTCTAATTGAACATGTCACCTCTAAAGACAGATTTATAATGTCATCAGAGGTGAATTCGTGAATAAAAAAATAGCTTAACGTTTTTCTTCAAACCACTGATAAAGTGCAGGCAACATAATTAGCGTTAATAAGGTTGACGTGATTAGACCACCAATTACAACAATAGCCAGAGGACGCTGAACTTCTGAGCCGGGGCCTGTGGCAAACAAAAAAGGCACCAGCCCTAGCAGCGCGACTGTAGCCGTCATCATAACCGGGCGAAAGCGTTGCGCACAGCCTTGGCGAATAGCCTGTATCTGGCTAAGTCCGTTGTTGCGAAGATTGCGGATATAGGAAACCAATACCACACCGTTTAAAACAGCGATCCCCCAAAGAGCAATAAAACCGACCGAAGCAGGTACTGACAGATATTCGCCAGTAACGAACAAAGCAACTACGCCGCCTATCGAAGCAAACGGCAGTACCAGAATAATCAGTGCGGCAAAGCGTAGAGAATTGAAGAGCATAAATAGCACAAAGAAAATCGCAGCGATGGTGATAGGGATGATGATTTTAAGATGTCCCATTGCACGTTCCATATTCTGGAATTGTCCGCCCCACTCAAGATAATAGGCTTCCGGCAGCTTAATCTCACTGGAAACTGTTTTTTGCAGCTCTGCCACAAAACTACCCAAGTCTCTATCCCTAACGTTAATACCAACAACAATACGGCGTTTGCCCATTTCCCGACTAATCTGTGCTGGCCCGTCATGTAGACCAATAACTGCCAAATCGCCTAGTGGAATACGTGCCCCGTTTGCAGAGGTCAGCAAAATAGCATCAATCGCTTCTATGCTGTTACGGAAATCCTCCGGTAAACGCACGGCAGCAGAAAAGCGTCGCTCACCCTCATAGATGTCTGTTGCTATCTTGCCACCAATAGCTGTTTCAATGACATCATGAATATCCGAGGCATTAATACCATATCTGGCAGTGGCTTCCCGATTAACAGTAATAGACAAGTATTGTTGACCAGTGAGCCGTTCTACCCGAATATCCTGAGCACCTTTAATAGTCCCTGCCACACGAGCAATTTCATTCGCTGTTGTTTTTAACTTGCT
>CAMDNJ010000177.1 GCA_945902915.1 Crenothrix polyspora
GTTTTCGGCGACCGTACCCAATGCTATCAAAGCCTTAGCCGCATCGGTATTACATAACCCAGTTGAAGTTGAAGTGGCTAAACAAAATGCCACCGCTGAAAATGTATCTGAGCAAGTTTACGGTATAGGTCGTGAATATAAACGCGAACTCCTCTCTTATTTGATCGGAAGCAATAATTGGAAACAAGTGCTGGTTTTTGTACGCACCAAACATGGCGCTGATCGTTTAGAAAAACAACTGATTGAAGATGGTATTCGTTCAGTAGCCTTGCATGGTGATAAAACCCAAGGCGCTAGAAATAAAGCCTTAGAATATTTCAAAACAGGCAAAGTATCGGTATTAGTTGCAACAGATATTGCTGCGCGCGGTTTAGATATTGAAGATTTGCCTCATGTAATCAATTACGATGTGCCACAAGTTCCTGAAGATTATATCCACCGCATAGGTCGTACCGGACGCGCGGGTTCTAGTGGTGTCGCTATTTCTTTAGTCTGCCCTGAAGAAGCCTGGATGTTGGTAGAAATTGAAAAGCTATTAAAACGCCAAATTCCGCGCATTGAAGATACGGGCTATGAGCCAGTGTCCTTAAAGGTCATTGATGCGCCTAAAAAAAATGCCCCAAATAAAACCACAGGTAAGAAAGATCTTCGCCAGACTAAAAAACCAGCGGCCAAAGCGACTACGCGCACGGAAAAGCCAAGACCCGGTGATAAAAACAATCGACCTAAAGCAAAAAAAGGCCCGCGATAATCAATGCTTAAACATTGTGAAAGATCATGAAATAATAGCTTGAATCGCAACACTTGCACTTTAACCTTAATCAGCTGAACAAACATCATTATGGCGCAATATATTTATTCAATGAATCGGGTCGGCAAAATTGTACCGCCCAAAAAATACATCCTTAAAGACATTTCACTGTCTTTCTTTCCCGGTGCCAAGATTGGTGTTTTGGGTTTAAACGGCTCAGGAAAATCAACGCTGTTGCGTATTATGGCAGGACTTGATAAAGACATTGAAGGCGAAGCGATTCCTCAAAAAGGCATCCATATTGGTTATCTGCCCCAAGAGCCACAATTAGATCCAAACAAAACTGTACGCGGTAATGTTGAAGAAGCCGTGGCTGAAGTCAAAGACGCCTTAGCTCAACTCGATGCGGTATATGCCGCTTACGCTGATCCTGATGCCGATTTTGATAAATTGGCGGCTGATCAAGCGCGTCTTGAAGACATTATTAATGCCTGTGATGGCCATAATTTAGATCGACGATTGGAAGTGGCTGCAGATGCCTTGCGCCTTCCTGACTGGGATGCCGACGTTACTACCTTATCTGGTGGTGAAAAACGCCGAGTGGCTTTATGTCGCTTGTTATTATCTAACCCCGACATGTTGTTGTTAGATGAACCTACCAACCATTTAGATGCTGAATCGGTGGCTTGGCTAGAGCGCTTTCTGCATGATTATCCTGGTACTGTAGTTGCTGTTACCCATGATCGTTATTTCTTAGATAATGTCGCCGGTTGGATATTAGAATTGGACAGAGGTTCTGGCATACCTTGGGAAGGCAATTACTCTAGCTGGCTAGAGCAAAAAGGTAACCGCTTATTGCAAGAAGAAAAACAAGAATCTTCTCGCCAAAAAGCCATGAAAGAAGAATTGGAATGGGTGCGTTCTAATCCCAAAGGCCGACATGCTAAAAGTAAAGCACGTTTGGCACGTTTTGATGAGTTATCGTCTTCTGATGTACAAAAACGTAATGAAACTCAAGAAATATATATACCACCTGGTCCTCGCTTAGGTGATGTGGTTATTGAAGCCGAGAACATCAGCAAAGCCTTTGGCGACAAGTTGCTGGTTAATGATTTAACCTTCAAATTACCACCTGGCGGTATCGTGGGTATTATTGGCCCTAACGGTGCAGGTAAAACTACACTGTTTCGTATGATGGCAGGGCTAGAACAACCCGATTCAGGCACTTTAACTTTAGGACAAACCGTTGAACTGGCCTATGTAGATCAGTTACGCGACGATCTTGACCCTAAGAAAACTGTCTTTGAAGAAATTTCTGACGGCCTAGATTTAATCACAGTCGGCAAATATGAAACACCTTCACGCGCTTATGTAGGCCGCTTTAATTTTAAAGGTGCAGATCAAGGTAAACGTATTGGTGATCTATCAGGTGGTGAACGCAATCGCGTACACATGGCCAAATTATTAAAATCGGGCGGCAATGTGCTGTTACTCGATGAACCTACCACTGAGTTAGATGTTGAAACCTTACGTGCCTTAGAAGATGCCTTGTTGGCCTTTCCGGGTTGCGCGGTAGTTATTTCGCATGACCGTTGGTTTTTGGATAGAATCGCTACTCACATCCTAGCTTTTGAAGGTGATAGCCAAGTGGTTTGGTTTGAAGGCAATTATGAAGATTATGAAGCCGATCGTCATCGCCGCCTAGGAAGTGATGCTGATACACCACATCGTTTAAAGTATAAAAAACTTTCTTAGGCTCCTTCCAACAAATAAAAAACCACTCTATAGGATGCGCTGAACGATAGTGAAGCGCATCGCGGTATTTTGAATGATGCGCCTCACTATTGTTCAGTTATTGGGTGTAGGTCGGGTTAGCGACAGCGTAACCCGACATTGTGTCGTAGTGTGTCGGGTTACGGCTAGTGCCTAACCCGACCTACTTAAGTGCCTTACCCCGTATTAAGTTGGTAGCCTCGTTTTATAAGCTTCAACTATGGGCTCTATTGCCTAGAAAGCTCCCCGCTTTTCTATGAAATTTACAAGGCTTTTGCTGTATTCATCTTTCTTAAATTAGTCTGCCTTCCAATGTCTGCTCCCGCTAAAACTCACATCACTTATTTGGATTCCATCAGGGGTCTTGCCGCTTTTACGGTCATTAATGACCATTTTGTCACCGCTTATGATTTACCTTGTGAAAATTTGTTTTGTAAACGCCTTTTAGACTATTCTCCGCTGCATATTTGGTGGGATGGAAGTGCTGCGGTATCGATGTTTTTTGTGCTAAGTGGCTTAGTCTTATCGCTTAAATACTTTCGCTTAGGACATCAAGCGGACTTAAATAGCTTTAAACTCATGCCGTATATGACAGGCCGTTTATTTAGAATTTGGCTGCCTTATCTGGTCATTTTACTAATCAGCGCAGCTTTTTATTGGCCGACTGTTAACAGCCCACTCTTAAAAACAGCACTACCGCCCACCGAATGGATCGTTAATATGTGGCGTAATCATGCCTTAACGCCGATAGCGATGCTGCGCGAGAGTTTTTTATTGAGCTTGCCGGATATGGTTGTTTTGTTACCGCAAGCCTGGACTTTAACGATAGAACTGGTGTTGTCACTGTTATTGCCCATAGGCTTATTACTGGCAAAACAAGGCTCATTATGGCTAGGTTTATTCTCTGTAATTGCCGTATTCTTGCTAGGTGTGTCACCGTTTTTATTGCATTTTGCCTTAGGTTTATTAATTGCTCGTTATTATACGGTGATGGCTAATTACTTAATCCCTAGACCTTGGTTGCGTCGATTTATTCTGCTGCTAGGCTTGCTTTTTTATACGGCTATTAGTACCACCGCGCATGTATTTAGCGAAACTTTTATGTGGATTGTGACGGGCTTAGGTGCAGGACTCATTATTATTTACACCTTAAGCTCTCAGCGAACTCAAGGTTTTTTAGAGCGTCCGATATTACGACAGTTAGGCAAAGTCTCTTATAGCGCTTATTTAATCCACATGTTGATTTTGCTATGCCTTACCCCTTTCCTATTAACTCAATTAGAACTTTTTAGTTCCAACCATCTCTGGCTATGGCTGGGTGCTTGGTTGCTCACGGTCATTAGTGTTCAGCTACTGTCGTTGCTGTCTTACTATTATATTGAAATACCCAGCATTAGCTTGGGGCGTAAGCTTATTAATGGCCTACAAAAAGCAGGGAATATTATTAAATAACAGGTGTTACTTCGCTCTGTAGATACCGTCTTGCCCCGCCAAAAGCAAGCAA
>CAMDNJ010000178.1 GCA_945902915.1 Crenothrix polyspora
GGCACCATAGCGTCCGGTTAAGTAGCCACGCTCCCAGGCTTCATTTTCTCGTGGACTGAAATCGCTAAGTGGATATAATCGAGTGGCTTGATCATTATCTTTTTCAGTGAACCAGATTTGGTCGCGTCTAAACAAGGTTCGATCGAGCAGCGAAGAGTGATGTGTTGTAAATAAGAGTTGCGCACCGTTTGGGTTAAGCTCTGGTTGATGGAACATACGCACCAGTCGTCTAACCAGTAACGGGTGCAAACTACTATCCAGTTCATCGATAATCAGCAAACGACCCTGCTTAAGTACATCGAGTACGGGAGCAGCTAAGGCATATAATCTTTGAGTGCCTTGTGATTCTTCGTGCAATTCAAAACTGGCAGAGCCACGATCTGTTTTGTGAACAAATTGTGGCATGAGCATTTCTTGTTCTTCATGCATAACTTTTGCCCCTTCGGGACCAAACATGAATTTTTGCTGAAATCCTTGGCGCCGCACTGTCATTACATCACTTATGCTAATGTCCGCAAAAGTAAGAAAATCCCGTACTGCACGTCTGCCACTTTCGGTTTGGAGTAGCTCAGTCGTATGATTTGGAGGCGGAGTTAAGCCCGCGCTGAAATATACCGGTTGTTCTACCAACCAGCTAAATACGGGGCCCAATAGCTCACTGTTTAGCTGCGCAGCCGTTGATAAAAACAATGCGTTGGAGCGGGTGCTGTCTTGCCAAAGTTTGCGTGGGCCGGTTAGGTGGGTGCTGAACTCGTAAATAGAACTTTGAGTTTTTTCGTCAAACTGGCGATTGAACCACTGTTGCGGTTTTGCCGTACGATAGACCAAGAGCCATTCGCTAATAATTCTTTCAGGCGTCAGGCTGAAGCCATATTGATGGCGTACCCCATTAAAGATAAAGGTAATTTCAAACTCGGTGGGTTTTGCAGCACAAGCCGTATCTAGTCGGAAGGGCTGAATGTTAAAAGTTTGTCCAAGTTGCATGAGTGTTGCAGATTCAGCGACCAAAGCACGCATAAAGGCCAGCGCTTGTAGTAATGTGGATTTGCCACTGGCGTTGGGGCCATAGATTACAGCACTACGAACCACATGAGGCAGACTTTTGATACCGGTTGATGCCAAGTGCGTATCGGCGAGTTTTTTATCTTTTGACGCAATAAAACTAATCACTATTTCATCGCGGATTGACCGGTAGTTACGAATTCTAAATTCTAGCAGCATGACAGACACCAGTTACAAAATTAAAAGAAATTATGCGCTTTTTATTCAAAAAATTAAATAATTTTTAATATATATTGCGTTATTTTATAAAAAATTATTTTGATAGTGATATTAATGGCTTGTAATTCTATCAAAGGACAAAGCACTGGCGAGGCTTAAAGAACCCGAAACAACACCAAAAGAGTGACAGGCCATAATTTATGCGCAGCGATAAACTAACCCTCACTTAGATGCTCCATCGTGAGGTTTTTTTGTTCGATTGTTTTCAAGCTTACGGGTGTGAGGCGGTTTGCTGTCGAGACTGTGAAAGTATTATAAAAAAACAGTTTAAATCGACAAATATACAAGACGAATGTGTTGGCGAATGCAATTCGCCCCTACCGAATCAATGTAAATGCCTTAGAAACTGTTAATATTGCTAATCTAAATGAAAACTTAGTACGAATTTAGAATACTTTCACAGTCTCTGTCGCGAAACCACCCTAGGACTTACGGACTTTGGAGTGAAGATCCCGACTTGGAAAAGTCATCATGAACAACTAGATAATAAAATCAGTTAATCCTGATCAAGCGGATTACTGGTTAATCATTGAATATATCAGAGAGTTGTTTAGCATCGAACACTCGGTCAGCCCAGTGTTCAATTTCATCAACTGAGGCATTGGAGATTAAACTAATTTTGTCGGCTGGAATAGCGCCAAAGCGTTTAGCTAATAAGCGTTGTAACATGAGCATTTCACCTTCTTGCCTACCCTCTTGTTTTCCCTCAACTTTTGCTCCAGCTTTAAGGCCTTCAGCCCATAGCTCTAATCGATCACCAAACATAACTTTAATCTCCTGTAAATCATCCACTTCGGGAAGTACGATAGCGTAGTTTTTCTTTCTTTTCAACGTTGCTCTAATCCAAATAGCAAATACACGCTTTAAATCGGGTCTATCTTCTAACCAGTCGTTTAATAGGCCGATTAACTCTATGATAGTGGTCGGCTCACTGAACTGTTCAAATCGAAATACGGCTGCCACTAAGTTTTTAAGTGACGCCAGTTCTGTATCAGAATAAGCATTCTCTGCAATCAGATGATATTTTAAATGCGGTGTAAAGCTGGCCAGAAAAGGAGGTAACACTGGTATTAAATCCGCAATATCTGTTTTAGCTGTCCAAGTTCGATTACCGTTATATAAAACAATCGGTAAAATCGGCGGTAACAAGCCTTTTACATGACCTTCTTTGATTAAATCTTGGTACAACAAGCCAACATAAACCATCATACGAAGCGCCATATATTTATCAACACGGCTTTGAAACTCTATCAACAAATACAAGTACACCCAATCTCCCTGCACTTTAACTCGCCAGACGATATCATCGGCACGTTCTCTTAGATCTTCTGTGATATAAGAACAGGGCATTTTTTCGAGAGTTGAATAATCCAGAGATTGTAACCATTCATCAGGCATAAAGCCCATGATAAGGTCACGCACTAATTCTGGGTTAGAAAACAAAAACTTATAACTACTATCATGGGGTTTTTTCATGAGCTGGATTATAGGCGCTTAAACTAACCTGTATAGGTATTTATTCTTCGGTTGATAAAACGCATAATAAGGGACAGACCATGGTTTATGAAGATGCAGCCATATACGGCTGCACAGAAGATCAATGCAGAGTGGATTCGGGGCGGTAGCGCCGACTCTCTTTATTCCACTTCTTTTTATCGAGGCTACTTTTCAACGATAGTTGCAATATTAAACGTTTGAGACACCCCGTCTCGCTTGAGAGGTAAAAACACCGTTATTAATCTACACTTCCGGTTAATCATCTTTAAAAATATAAACGTGGTACGTCCCCTATTACGTCTAGTTTATGCGCAGCGATAAACTAACCCTCACTTAGATGCTCCATCGTGAGGTTTTTTTGTTCGATTGTTTTCAAGCTTACGGGTGTGAGGCGGTTTGCTGTCGCGAAACCACCCTACGTCTTACGGACTTAATTCCTCGATTCCGTTTTACTTCATCGAGGCTACTTGCTGATGATTCTTCTTCTTCGCAAATGAAACCATATAATTACTTATTTGATACTAAGTATTAATATTGCTAAACTCATGAATCCAAATTAGTGCAATAAATTGCTTAACTTAATTATATGGACATCCCTGCTCTTTCTTCAACCGAACTAAAATTTGAAAAAACGCTAGCTAATCTTTTACGTGCTAGATTCCCTTACCTTTATATTTCCACTTGGGAAGAAAGTCGGGTAATGAGTTTAATTTTATCCGTTGGTAATAATGCTGATTTAATAAGAACGCCACGCAGTATTTTTGAATGGAGTGTAACCGATGGCTTTACTCAAAAAGGTAAGCCTACAGGTGAAGCTACTATAGCCGCACTTAAAGCACTTGAGTTTGTTGAAAAGTGCCAAGAGCCAGCTATCTTCGTATTTAAGGATTTTCATGTCTTTTTCGGGGCAAACAATCGCCCAGTTGATATCCAAGTGATTCGTAAACTAAGAGATTTGCTCCCCAATTTAAAGCAAAGTCAAAGTCCAAAGAATATTGTATTTATTACACCGCAACTACTTCTACCTAGCGATCTTGAAAAAGATTTCACCATTGTTGAGTTTGATCTTCCTGGTGCCGAAGAAATACGAAGCGTTCTTAGGCAAATGATTGAAACAAATCAGCATACCGGTCGAATCAAAATTAATCTAAATGCCGAGGAAGAAGAGCGCCTCTCTAAAGCAGCAC
>CAMDNJ010000179.1 GCA_945902915.1 Crenothrix polyspora
CGAAGGGTTATTTGAATTCTTGGCTTCTGAGTTTTTGAGCGAACTCTAATTAGCTAGCACTGATGTTTAGAAGTTTCGAGCTTTCTTTCCTGTACTAATTAATATTTTGAATAGTATATTATTTAGTATTAATACGTGCGTAATGCAAATCGGATTTTTGGTTTTGGTAGTTGCTGTTTAATTTTCTTGGGCTAAGTCCAAGTTTATCTGAATTATTAAAAGCCAACACACTCTGTTGTTTTTCTAAATATTCGTATCGCTCAGTTAATCGAAAAATTTCCTTCTTCATTTGCTCAATTTCAGCGTAAAAGTAAGCATCGTTTCGTTGATCATTATTAACTTTAAGGTGTGAATCGACATTCTCAGTGGATTTGATATCCATTTCATGGCTAGAGATAAAATGATTAAATGATTCTTTTGAAATTCTCCTATGTCCACCAGGTGTTTTCCAGCCCTCAAGTAAACCTTGATCCATCCATAACTGAACACATCTAATAGTAACACCTAGTTTTTGTGCCACATCTTGAGTTGTCATTATGTTGCGTGCAGTAAGTGCTATTTTTTGGCGCAATTTCAAATTCCTTAGTGTTGTAAGAGCTTGTAAGATTTAAATTATTAGGTGAAATCAACAGATAAATATTTTATCTTCAGATTTATATTATTTATAAATGCTGACTAATCCTGTAGTGCTAATTTAAACCAACAATAGTTTGAGCTATTATAATCTCTATCGCTCTTAGGTTAAATCATACGAAAGCAGGATACTGTCCTAGCAAAAGCGCGTTGTGGGGTAATTTAATAATTGCAAATAAACAAAAGCAGTTACCGGCTAAAATTAACTAACCTATATAGCCTTTATAAATAGATATTGTAATTAAATATACCCCTATACTTAGAGTATAACGGGGTGGATATGCTTATATAAGGTAGACAAAATGCCGATGCAATGAAATTTACACCAAGCTAGCACTTGATTAAAATCAGAAAAAATAATTTTCTTCTTCTCGCACTGTCAATAAAATTATCGATATTATGTTGAGTATAAAACAACATAAGCTGGTTTATTAAGTAATAGCAGAGCTAATAAACTTTAAGGTTATTAACTTAAGGACAGAATCAAAGCAATAAAACGTTTAAGCCAACGCAACAACCTTGCCCCTTAATTCAAGTACCTGCTCTATAGTTTCTATCAGTAATCTTTTATCTATTGGCTTTGCCAGATAATGGCTAAATCCTGAAGCTAGACCACGTTTGATATCAGCAACTAATAAACTGCTAAATATTACTGTTGGATGATCATTACTTAGATATTATGCATTTACCAGTTTAAAAACTTTGTAAATTAATTAGCTCAGATAAAGATTTTATTTGTAACTTGTACATCACTGCCGCTTTATATTGCTTAGCCGTTGGTAGCGCAATAGTTAAGGTTTTAACTATTTCGTTATTGTTAAAGCCTAGAACCATCAATTCATAGACCTCTCTCTCACGAGGCGCTAGATTCTTTAATAGTGTTTCTAAAGAGGCTTTATTGGTTGTCCATTTGATATTTTTTTCTGATAATTTAAAGGCCGATTCAACTGCAGATATTAATTGTTCTTTTAAAACAGGTTTAAGTAAAAAATCAACAGCACCTTGTTTCATAGCAGTAATTGATTGGTGTACAGTGGATTTACCACTAATAAAAATCACCGGCATCATCCGCTCTAAACGAACTAATTCAGCTTGAACTTCAACACCAGTCATATGGGGCATATTCATATCAGTGATAAGAATTGAGGGATTCACTTGAGGTATAGCCTTTAAAAAATCAAAAGCATTACTATAAACATAGGTTGAATAACCTAGGTTAGTGAGCATAATATTTAAAAATTTAGCCATAGCATCATTATCATCTATTATGAAGATATGCTCTGAGGTTCGTATGTTAGCTTTGGCTAAAGTTTGCAATTTAATTTCTTTCCTATTTAGTGATAGTATTCTCGCATACTCAAAGTATAAATAAAAGATTTGTATGTTTTACTATTAATATTAATATTACTATTACTATTAATGACAATTAAATAAAAATATGTAGTAATATTTTGTAAATATATAACTAGTACAAATATGAATATCTGGTAGGGTTGATATCGCATCAACCCTAACCCATAGTCATTGCGCTTTCGTGATAAGCGCTTTATGACTATACTATTGCGTTGCTAACCTCGAATTTAGATTATGGCCATAAATAAAAATTTTATAAATGTTCCTTTTGCACAAAAAGACGAGGCTAAGGATCTAGGGGCTAAATGGGATGCCACACAAAAGAAATGGTATTTTTTAGATGATAAAGACCTCAGACTTTTTAGTAAATGGCAATCGATATCAACTGCGACCGGGAGTGTTAATACTAAAAACGTGGTTAGTCCAAATTCCAAAACTTTAGCCAATAAAAGCCTTACTGGCACTGTCACTATTTCGCAATATAAAGATTTTGAATCTTATAACGATAAATTGCCACCTTGGCATTAGCTATTAATTTTTGCTTTGATGTAGTAATAATTAAGCAGTTAGTAATATAAATAGTCTCATTTTGAGGCTTATAAGCCATTCATACTCATCACCTATTCGTTAAAAACAATAACTCGCCAGTCTTTGCGTTAACGACTCAGGTTTACCTAAAACTTAATAGGCTGGCCTTTGAATATTAATAAGCAGATTTATGCGGTTAAGAATTGTCTTGCTGGTATTTTTCAAGTAGTAGAGTTTTGAAAAAAAATTAAGGAGTAAAGGGATGGATACATCAATGAACCTTGTTACTAGCTCTTTCCCTGCTATTAGTTCAAGTAGTTGACTGGTATTAGTTTATGTACGTAAAAGATGGATGTTTTTTCCACAGGCATAAAAAAGACAGACGCTTTTTTAACGGGGGATGATGCGGGGCATGATCAATTCAGACTATGTCATTGTTTTGGATAAATTAGAGCGGTCTGCATTTTAGCTTACGACATCCATAAGACTACCAAATAATACAGATACGACTCTAGGTGCAATACTACCTGATATCGTCAAACCACACGTTTAGCTTATATATATTTGTGGCGAGATAAGTGTAAAGCAGTTTTAGCTGTTTGATTTGCTACAACTTAATTTGTAACTCTCCTTAAGCAAGGCTGGCCTAGGTCTTTCTTATGATATATCTCTACACATATACAGAATAATTATGGATTTAATAATGATAGAACTTCTTCACAACTAATAATTTTTTTATCGCTATGGATGATATAGTCGGCAAGCTTAGTTATAGCCATCCAATTTTGACGATCACTAATAAAATTTCCTGCTGAAATGAATAATTCATTTAATTTTTCCTCTTGACGCTGCTTGTCTTTAGAATAACTATCTAAATATTCCCAAGCCAGCGCCAGATCAGAATCACCGCCATAATTTTTTAAGGCCTTTAAATCAATTAACTGATAATTAAATCGTTCATCATCGTTTAGATAAGCCTGCTTGGCTTCAGCTAAAGGACCAATGAGTAAGTTGATAATATCTGCTTCAAAGGCAACTTGATACTCTCTTATTAATGGTGCGACACTTTCATCAATACTTAGTAATTTATGGGTTAAGTCATCAACATTATAAATGAGTGATTGTATTAAGCGCCCACCTTCTACTCTTGCAACGCTATCGTAGTCCATTGATAAGCTAATTAACTCATCATCCAGACTTAAGTCATTAAAGACAATTTGAAAAAAAACAGGCTGTTGTTGCCTTGCTTGGTTATTTAAACAAATGGCAATGGCGTGCCCAGCTTCATGAAAGGCAATACTTTGTTTTAATTTTTGTAATCTATTGTGACCTGATCTATGGCTAATTTTATTACGTTTCATACTGAATAGATTGCTATTGAGGTGGAAGATACTTATGAACAATTAAATTATTCAACGCCTAGTATTCATATCA
>CAMDNJ010000180.1 GCA_945902915.1 Crenothrix polyspora
TTTGAAGCACTCAATATTCCTGCACATCATCCAGCCCGCGCGATGCATGACACTTTTTATTTTGATGCCCATACGGTATTAAGAACGCATACCTCACCCGTGCAAATCAGAACCATGGAGTCTGAACAACCACCGTTAAAAGTGATTGCTCCTGGCCGAGTTTATCGTTGTGATTCAGATATTACTCACACACCGATGTTTCATCAGGTAGAAGGTTTCCTAGTCGATACTGATGTTAGTTTCGCCGATCTTAAAGGCGTCATTTATGAGTTTCTTAGAGCCTTTTTTGAAAAGGACATACAAGTCCGCTTTAGACCTTCTTATTTCCCCTTTACAGAACCTTCCGCAGAAGTCGATATTGAATGCGTAATGTGTAACGGCAAAGGTTGTCGTGTTTGTAGTCAAACCGGATGGTTAGAAGTGATGGGCTGCGGCATGATTCATCCTGCGGTTTTTAAATCAGTTAATATTGATAGTGAAAAATACAGCGGTTTTGCCTTCGGCATGGGCGTAGAACGCCTCGCAATGCTACGCTATGGAATTAACGACTTACGATTATTTTTTGAAAATGATCTTAAATTTTTAGAACAATTTAATTAAGTTTTCGTTACACAGGAACATGTAAATCATGCAAATTAGTTTAGCTTGGTTAAGATCGTATGTTGATCCAGCAATCAATACAGACGAACTGGTCGAACAATTAACAATGGCCGGCCTAGAAATAGGTTCTGTAGAACCTGCTGCCGCTCAATTTAATGGCGTAGTCATTGGCGAAGTCATTGATATGCAGCAACATCCCGATGCCGATCGCCTTCGCGTCTGCCAAGTCAATGTAGGCACAGACGAAGCTCTGCAAATTGTCTGCGGTGCTAGCAATGTTCGTATTGGCCTCAAAATACCTGCGGCTCTCTGTGGCGCAGTATTGCCCGGTGATTTCAAAATAAAGAAATCCAAACTACGGGGTGTAGAATCTTTCGGCATGCTCTGCTCTGAAAAAGAATTAGGTTTAGCTGCTGATGCTCATGGTTTAATGGAATTAGCCGCTGATGCACCCGTTGGCGTTGATATTCGAGACTATTTATCATTGAATGATGTTATTTTAGAAGTTGATTTAACGCCTAATAGAGCTGATTGCCTATGCGCAGAAGGACTTGCCCGTGAAATTGCCGTGCTCAATAAGATGAATTGGTCTGCCACAGCATTCACTCACACTCCTGTTACTCATCAAGATACCTTAACTGTTTCTGTAGCCGATACCAAGGCCTGCCCTCGTTATTTAGGCCGCCTTATTACCGGCATTAATGCTAGCGCAATAACACCTTTATGGATGCAAGAACGTCTGCGTCGTTCTGGGATTAGAAGTTTAGGCCCTTTAGTCGATGTAACTAATTATGTCTTAATAGAGCTTGGTCAACCTTTACATGTCTTTGATGCCGATAAATTAACAGGCAACATTAATGTGCGCTGGGCTAAAGCAGAAGAAAGCCTAAGCTTATTAAATAATCAAGTCCTTACCTTAAATACGGAATCTTTGGTTATCGCTGATGATGTAAAAGCCCTAGCGCTCGCAGGTATTATGGGTGGCAGTGAAACAGCCGTCAGTGATCAAACTCAATCAGTTTTTCTTGAATGTGCATTTTTTGCACCGCTGGCTATAGCCGGAAAAGCACGTAATTTTGGCTTACATACTGATTCATCACATCGTTTCGAACGTGGTGTTGATGCAACCTTACAAACTAGAGCTATTGAACGTGCAAGCCAACTCATCGTTGAGATTTCTGGCGGCAATGTGGGTCCTATTTCAGAAGTAACTACTGAGGCGACCTTACCTGCACGTCTACCGATTCTTTTAAGAAAACAACGCATCAATAAAACACTAGGGATTTCTTTGGCTGATGATCAAGTCAGCGATATTTTTCAGCGCCTAGGTATGGCCATCCAAACACAAGCTGACGACTGGTTAATTACCCCTCCAGGTTTTCGTTTTGATATCGCCATTGAAGCCGACTTGATTGAAGAAATAGCCAGAATCTATGGTTATAATAATTTACCGAGCAGCAGTTTGTTAATGCGCTCTGAGTTAGGCACTGCCACAGAAGCTATGCTCGAACTAGATCGCGTCAAAGATTTAATGGTTGATAGGGGTTATCAAGAAGCCATCACTTATAGCTTTGTCGATGAAGATATTCAGCAAACTATCGCCCCAGAAATGGAAGTGATCCGCCTTAAAAATCCAATTTCTTCTGAATTAGCGGTGATGCGGACTACGCTTTGGTGTGGTTTATTAAAAGCGGCCTTATACAATACTAACCGTCAACAAAATAGAGTTCGGTTATTTGAAACTGGTCTACGCTTTATCAAAACCGACGATACAACTCACCAGCAAAAAATGCTCAGTGGCTTGGCATTAGGTGATGTTTATAGTGAGCAATGGGGCGAAAAGTCACGTAAAGTTGATTTCTTTGACATCAAAGCCGATGTACAAGCTATATTTGCTTTAACGGCTTGTGATGTGCAATTTGTATCTGCACAGCAACCCACATTGCATTTAGGTCAATCAGCGAAAATATTATCACACGCTGGTGAAACCATTGGTTGGTTAGGCATGCTACATCCTGTTTTAGAAAAAAAACTGGGCTTTGATTGTCCTGTTTTTCTATTTGAATTAGATCAGGATTTAATCCTTAACAAACGTATACCAGTATTTAAAGCTTTATCTAAATATCCTTCAGTACGACGCGACTTAGCGTTGATTGTTAAAGAAGATATTGCCGCCAATGCTATAATCAACTGCGTTATCAACAGCGCAGAAGCAACATTACAAGACGCTAAGGTATTTGATATTTATCGTGGCAAAGGTGTAGAAGACGGCAGCAAAAGTGTTGCCTTATGCTTGATATTCCAAAATACCACACACACTCAAACAGATTCTGAAATAGACGCTATCATTAGCAAGCTATTAACGCTATTGACCGAAAAATTAAACGCAAAACTGAGGGACTAACTTATGGCATTAACTAAAGCATATTTTGCAGAAAGACTTTTTGAAGAAGTAGGTTTAAACAAACGCGAAGCCAAAGACATGGTCGAACTTTTCTTTGAAGAAATAAAAAGCTCATTAGAACAAGGTCAACAGGTAAAGATTTCCGGCTTCGGTAAATTTGAATTACGCGACAAAACACCTAGACCCGGGAGAAACCCTAAAACCGGCGAAGAAATACCTATCTCAGCCAGACGTGTAGTCACCTTTCGCTCAGGTCAAAAACTTAAAGCACGCGTTGAAAGTTATACCAGAAGCGAAACATCAGAATAAATCTCAGTACTACATTAATATTTAATGACTAGTAACTATTAACCAGAGCAAACATAGAAAGTCCTATAACCAGAAATCATCCTATCGTTATAGTGCCATAAAGCTCTGGTCTTTACTTATACAATCCTATGATGTTCTGCATCATTATTTATAACCCACTCATTTCTGCTTAAACATAGTAATCCGCTATAACGTCCTGCTGTTATTTTGGTATTATGTTCTCATATTTTTGTAATACACAGCTTTATCAGCGCTCTGTTATTAGGTCTTTAACAAGAATTCTTATAAAGCTACATTGTTTAGACGTTATCTAAAACCACAATCGACTACTATTTAATTGCTTTTAAACCATTAAACTTATGGCTGAGCAACTATGCGCATTTATTTTATGTGTTACCGAGTTTAAATAAATTATAAGGAATTCGTCATGTTAGAACAGTACCGAAAACATATTGAAGAACGCGCGTCTGAGGGTGTAGTACCTAAACCCATAAACGCTGAGCAGATGATTGCCTTAGTTGAATTAATTAAACACCCCCCTGCTGGCGAAGAAGAATTTGTTTTAAACCTGTTAGCTAATCGCGTTCCAGCGGGTGTTGACGAA
>CAMDNJ010000181.1 GCA_945902915.1 Crenothrix polyspora
TTTCTTAATTTAAAAATGGAACGGGTCTGGCGACAAGACTATGCTAATCATGAAGAAGCGATGCGTAATATCAACGACTATATAATTAATTTCTATAATAGTCAGCGATTACATTCTACATTGGGATATGTTTCGCCCAATAACTATGACGCCAATATGGCTATGAAACAACCTATCTCTGTGTCTTAAAAAACTTGACCACTACACATATTGTCCGCAGAAATATCCCAGTTCTCCACGCTCCGATTGCTGGGATTCCGCTGTCGCTACATCCCAGTCTACGTATAATGTAGGCTGGGATGAGCTACGAATCCCAGCATTTAGAACCGAAACAGGGGGAGCAAGCTGCGAGGTGATTTAGCCATTGAAGCGACAACTTGATTGGCACTTCCGAAGGATTGGGGGTTTTTAAAAATAAAAGATTGCTCAAGTTATTTCCTGCATGCTCCTTACATTCATTATTAATTTTTAAGCGTTTCGCGTAAAATTGCCAGACTAAAGCGTTAATCACATCTTAAGAGATACTATGAATAAATATTTATTGTTAGTCCTTTGTTTGACGGCTAGTTCAGTCTATGCCGAGGATGCTAAAAATGAATGGCAAAATACCAGTCTGTCGGATGCCATCATCGAAAAAATTCAAGCAGCAAAGTATGATTATAAAAAATGCGCTAGCGATGAAATGCAAAAGGCCGTTTATCAGGATATCGATACTCGCAATGCCACCGATGCCATTATGAAACAATGCGAAACTATTTTAGCTAAGATGCGAGAGGTGTATACCAAGGCAGACGTGCCTGAAGTTATTGCCGATCGACATTTAAAACAAATGCGTATGCAAACCACCCGTGAAGTCTTACAAGGTATGATGTTTTTTTCTGCCTCGCGTAAAGCACCTAGTCAATAACAATAATAAAAAGAGATTTGCTATGAATATGACTTATGCAATCGATCTATCTTCAAAACCAACTACGTTTGATTTATGGCATGTTTGTCTTGCCGGTACAGTAGCTTTATTAGCCATAATGTTGATTAGCTTGTTGTTAGTCATGGTTATTAGCATGATGCGTTGTAGACATAAAAGTGCCTTATCAACACCTACGCAAGCAGCAGTTATACCCGAACCCGTAGTTAAAATTGTTGAAAAAATTATCGAAGTTGAAAAGTTGGTGCATGCGCCCGCACCAGAACCCGTTATCTTAAAAGAAGCGACACCTGATGCGGCTTTGCAATTATTAAGTTTATTGCAAAAAGAAGCGCGTTTTATCGATTTTATAAAAGAAGATGTGACCAGTTACAGTGACGCGGATATCGGCGTTGCCGCGCGTGTGGTTCATGAAGGTTGTAATAAAGCGCTTAACGAACACTTTACCTTAGCCGCTATTCGTAACGAGCAAGAAGGCAGTAAAGTTACTTTGCCTCAGGGCTTTGATGCTGGAGCGGTGCGCTTAACAGGTAATATCACTGGTGCTGCACCGTTTACAGGAACCTTAATACACAAAGGCTGGCAGGTCACAAACATTCGCTTACCTAAACTTACGCAAGGGCATGATGCGACTATTCTTGCTGCCGCTGAGGTTGAACTGTGAGTTTGTTTGATCACATAAAAAATAAGCCAGATAGTTTAGAGCCTTTTAATGCAGATAAATTATCTGCTATGGCTGTGCAAGATGTCGCTACAACTGACATTACTGATCATGAAAATACTCTAGCTGAGACAGCTCAAGATCTTATAACGAGTGCTACTGATGTCAGACATTATTCAGTGGGTATCGATTTAGGAACCACGCATTGTGTTTTATCTTATGTAGACATTACTGATATCGACGAGGATGAATATGTACAGCAAGTGCTGGCTATACCTCAGTTAAGCTCACCGGGTGTGGTTGAAGAAAGTTACCAGTTACCGTCTTTTTTATATCAAGCTCATGAATCCGAACTTGCAGAAGGTTCAACGTCATTGCCTTGGAGTGCAAAGCCAGAGTATTTGGTCGGTGAAATTGCTAGAAATTTGGGTAGTAAAACCCCGATACGTTTAGTATCGAGTGCAAAAAGTTGGTTATGTCATGCCGATGTTGATTGCAAAGCTGCGATATTGCCACCAGATGCCCCTGAAGAAGTAGAGCGCGTGTCACCGTTTCAGGCGACCACCGCCTATCTACAGCATCTAGCAGATACTTGGCAAAATCAATTTCCTAATGCACCCTTAGCGCAGCAAGATTTAGTCATCACCGTACCGGCTTCTTTTGATCCAGCTGCGCGTGAACTCACGGTAGAATCAGCTCGTGCCGTGGGTCTTTCACAAGCCATCTTGTTAGAAGAACCACAAGCAGCTTTATATAGCTGGATAGAAAAAAGCCAAGGTGACTGGCGCAAGCAAACACGATGTGGCGATATAATTTTAGTCATTGATATCGGCGGTGGAACTACCGATTTATCTTTAATTGCTGTCACTGAAGATAGCGGTAACTTAGAATTTACCCGGGTTGCAGTAGGCGATCATATCTTACTGGGTGGTGACAATATGGATTTGGCTTTAGCTTATACCGTTAAAGCTAAGCTGGAAAAAGAGGGTAAGCGCTTAGAGCCTTGGCAAGTACAAGCCTTAACGCAGAGCTGTCGAGTCGCTAAAGAGAAAATATTGACTACGGCAACCCTAGATAGCATGCCTATGGTTGTGGCCAATCGCGGCTCTTCGTTGTTGTCTGGTAATTTGCGTACCGAGTTGACACGGGAAGAAGTTAACAGTGTTCTAATTGAAGGTTTTCTGCCTAAAGTAGCCGTCAGCGATAGGCCTATCAGTCGTACCCGTACCGGTTTAAGAACTGCAGGTTTACCTTATGCGCAAGATGCAGCAATCACCCGGCATTTAGCGGCTTTTTTAGCTAAACAGCAAAATGCTACCGATGATCTTAATGACATCGATCTACCTGCACATGCAAGTTTCCTACATCCAACAGCGGTGCTGTTTAATGGCGGCGTATTAAAAGCTGATGCATTTTCTGAACGCTTAATGACGGTGTTAAATACTTGGCTAATGGCCGAGCAAGCACCCGTAGCAAGATTATTGGCCGGAGCTGATTTAGATTTAGCCGTTGCCAGAGGCGCGGCTTATTACGGTTATGTACGTAAAGGTAAAGGCGTTCGAATTAAAGGCGGTACGGCAGCAGCCTATTATGTAGGCATTGAAAGTGCAAGGCCTGCGGTTCCTGGCTTACAACCTGAAATTGAAGCCTTGTGTATTGCCCCTTTTGGTATGGAAGAAGGCACTAGCGAAGAATTACCAGACGATGAATTTGGTTTAGTGATCGGTGAGCCGGTTAGATTTCGCTTCTTTGCCTCAACTATTCGTCGTGAAGATACCGTAGGTACTCGTTTAGATTATTGGCTGGATGATGAGTTATCTGAGCTTGCCGAAGTTGAAATTACTTTGCCCGTAGAAGGTCGTAGAGCCGGTGAAGTAGTCCCTGTACATCTATGTGCTGCGGTCACTGAAGTCGGTACCCTGGAATTACAAGCCGTGTCACAAAAAGACAGTGGACGTTGGAAAATAGAATTTGATGTTCGAGCGGGTGAGTAAAGACTGTGTCACGGCCATTAAGTTAGGTAAGGCGAATACAGTATAAAACCTGGAGTACTGAGCTTCAGTTATTGCTATGTAAAACAGCTGAAGCAGTTTTACTCCAACTACCAATGCCGGTCGGGGTTTGCAACCCCGACCGAAACGTTTAGATGGTTCAATAGCTTTCGAAACGTGAGTGACGGGGTTATAAACCCCGTCACGCTAAGATGGAGTGCAATAGCTTCAGCTATTGCTTTGTAAAACAGCTGAAGCAGTTTTACTCCAACTACAATGCCGGTCGGGGTTT
>CAMDNJ010000182.1 GCA_945902915.1 Crenothrix polyspora
CGATAGGACCAGCAACCAACTGCGGAAAGAACGATACATACAGCATAAATTTGGGCAAATTGTGCTCCGCCTTCTCCTGTCCGCGATACACATCCACCACTTTAATTTTGATGATAATGCTGTGGCCTTACATGCGGATATTTTAGCCATGAAAGATCCCTCTCAAGAAGATGACAAGGAAAACCTAGCCCAACAGTTCGGTTTAAATTACATCACCTTGGACGGTAATATCGGTTGTATGGTGAATGGTGCGGGTTTAGCCATGGCGACTATGGACTTAGTTAAATTAAAAGGCGGACAGCCTGCTAACTTCTTAGATGTCGGGGGCGGTACTAATATTGAAAAAGTCTGTGAAGCCTTTAAATTGATTTTGTCAGATAGCAGTGTTAAAGCGGTATTAGTGAATATTTTTGGTGGTATCGTGCAATGTGATGTGATTGCAGCAGGTATCTTAGCGGCCATAGAACAAATTCACGTTGCTGTTCCGGTAGTCGTGCGTTTAGAAGGCACTAATGCCGAACAGGGTCGCGCTTTATTAAGCAATACCGGTCTTAATATTTACGCAGCAGAAGATTTAGCCCATGCCGCAGAACAAGTCGTAGCATTGGCGGAGGCCGTATGAGCATTTTAATTAACAAAGATACCAAAGTCATTTGCCAAGGTTTTACCGGCAAACAAGGCACGTTCCATTCCCAGCAAGCTTTAGATTACGGCACTCAATTAGTCGGTGGTGTAACGCCTGAACGAGGCGGCGAAAAACATTTAGGTTTACCCGTGTTTAATACCGTACAAGATGCGGTTAATAGCACGGGTGCGACTGCTACGGTGATTTATGTGCCGCCTTTTTATGCGGCAGATGCCATATTAGAAGCCGTTGATGCCGGTATAGAATTAATCGTGTGCATTACAGAAGGCATACCTATATTACAAATGCTACGTGTAAAAGCGGCGATGGCAGGAACCGGCTCATTATTAGTCGGCCCAAATTGTCCCGGTGTGATTACCCCAGGAGCTTGTAAAATAGGTATTATGCCCGGTAAAATCCATCTGCCCGGTGTGATTGGTATTGTGTCGCGCTCGGGTACCTTAACGTATGAGTCCGTGCATCAAACTACAGCACAAGGTTTGGGGCAAAGTACTTGTGTTGGTATTGGTGGCGATCCTATACATGGTATGAACTTCGTGGATGTCTTGGCGCGATTTCAAGCCGATGAGCAAACTCAAGGCATCGTCATGGTGGGTGAAATAGGCGGCACAGAAGAAGAAGCTGCTGCCGACTATATTAAAGCCCATGTCACCAAACCTGTAGTTGCTTACATTGCCGGACAAACAGCGCCCGCTGGTAAACGTATGGGCCATGCTGGCGCTATAGTTACGGGTGGTAAAGGCACGGCGATAGGAAAAATTGCCGCCTTAAAAGCAGCGGGTATTGAAGTGGTTAATTCACCGACCGATATCGGTGTGGCTATGAAGCGTTGTTTGTAATAAAGGACGATATTGCTTCTGATTGTTGCTGGTTTCTAAGTTTCAGCTTGGGAATCAGCGTAACTTTAGAGATAAGTTTATGTTAAATATATCGATGCAAGATGCGAAAGATAATCTCTCTGAGTTAATTAACTTAGTAGAGCAAGGTGAAGACGTTTTTATTATTGGTAACAACAAAGCTAAAATCAAGCTAGTTTCTTTTACTGAAAAGCCTAAAGCCAGAGTTTTTGGCCAGCATCGTAATAGGGTAATGATGAGTGAAGACTTTAATGATTCCTTATCTGATGATTTTTGGTTAGGAAATGAATCCATCGTTCCCGAACTCTGTGTCACTGCCCACAGTTAATGTTTTTTGTAGGTCTTTTTCTCGGTTACTGTCTTAAATAGTATCGAGCTTGTTGTTTCCTCATCCAATTGCAATTAAATGTCATCTAGCAAACAACGTATCGCGTCACTCCCTTATTTTTCTGATAGTTCTTTATTGTTTTCAGCCCTTGCCCTGCGGCCTTGGTCGGTTTTTTTGGATAGCGGCTATCCTTACAGTACTCAGGGTCGCTACGATATTATCGCTGCCGATCCTATCTGCACATTGGTAACTCATGGTGATAAAACAATTATTACCCGTGATGATTTTGCTCTTATCTCTGAGGAAGATCCCTTCACTTTAGTTAAAGAGCAGTTGTTGCCAGCGTTAACAGGATTTGATGAGCTGCCTTTTACTGGCGGCGCTATCGGTTATTTTTCTTATGATTTGGCGCGTCGTTTAGAAAACTTACCGGTTATTGCCGAAGATGCCGAACAGATTGCTGAAATGGCCGTAGGTATTTATCCGTGGGCGCTAATTGTCGATCATCAACAACAGCAAAGCTTTCTAGTGGGACAAGATTGTGCCGAAAGTTTATGGCAAAGCTTAATCTTACAATTTAGCCAGTTACCTGAGTCGAAACCACAAGCGCCTTTTACTGTGCTAAGTGACATCAGTGCGAATATGACTCAGGCGACCTACACGCAAGCTTTTGATCGTATTAAACGATATCTGAAAGAAGGCGATTGTTATCAGGTCAATTTAACTCAGCGCTTTGAGGCCGATTGTGCAGGTGAGCCTTGGGTAGTCTATCAAAAACTACGTGAGCAAAATGCAGCCCCGTTTAGTTGTTATCTTAACTTACCCGAAGTACAAATTTTAAGTTCTTCACCAGAGCGGTTTTTAAAGCTGACTCAAGGGCAAGTCGAAACTAAACCTATTAAGGGTACACGTCCTAGAAAAAAAAATGAGTTAGAAGATCAACAGCAAATAGCTTCCTTAGAAACTAGCGCTAAAGATCGAGCCGAAAATTTAATGATTGTTGATTTGTTGCGTAATGATATTGGCAAAACCTGTATCAAAGGCTCGGTTAAAGTACCCGTTATTTTTGAAGTAGAAAGTTATGCCACGGTGCATCATTTAGTCAGTACTATCACCGGTACACTGGCAGAAGATCAACATGCTTTAGATTTATTAAAAAGCTGTTTTCCGGGCGGTTCCATTACCGGTGCACCTAAGATTCGCTCTATGGAGATTATTGAAGAATTAGAACCTCATCGTCGCGGTGTTTATTGTGGTGCGATTGGTTATATTGGCTTTAATGGCAATATGGATACTAATATTGCTATAAGAACGCTGGTTCATGCTAATAACACCATACGCTGCTGGGCGGGTGGCGGTATTGTTCATGACTCAGTGGCCGAAGATGAATATCAAGAAAGTTTTGATAAAGCCGCTGCCATGCTAGCCTTATTAAGGCAATTGACGGTGTCGTGATTGTTATTAAGCTGGGTGGCAGCTTAGCGCATTCTAAAACCTTGATTAATTGCTTTAATAAAATACAACAACGCTATCAGGGCCGGTCAGTGATCATCGTGCCAGGTGGTGGAGCGTTTGCAGATCAAGTCAGACTCGCGCAGCAGCAATGGCAGTTTGATGAGTTTACGGCCCATCACATGGCTATTTTAGCCATGCAACAAATGGCCTTAATGTTTAAAAGCCTAGTGCCGCAATGGACTGTCGTAAGCAGTTTGTCGGACATACAGCGAGATTTACATCTAAACAAAACCCTGATCTGGTCGCCTAATAATGTAGAACTCGATCAATCAGGCGTTCCAGCGTCATGGGATATTACCTCTGACAGTTTAGCCGCTTGGTTAGCTACACAAATATCCGCTACAGAACTTATCCTTGTTAAATCAGCGGTCATTGATCCGCAAGCCAGCTTAGAGCAACTGGCCGCACAGCAGATTATCGATCAAGGTTTTTGTCAGCAGACACAAGCGGCGTTGTTTAGGATACGGGTTCTAAATCAACGGGATTTTCAATAGCCCTATAGGATGTGCTGAGGAACGA
>CAMDNJ010000183.1 GCA_945902915.1 Crenothrix polyspora
TCTGATCAGAAAGTGGGATATCTGGTGATAATGGCGTAGCAAACTCAAACAGTAACCAATCATGCGTGTAAGTGAAGTACAGACCGCCGCCCTCAGCTTCTGCCAACCGTCCAACTAAGGTATCATCAAAAAAAACACTTAAGTGATTCGTTGATTAATCTCGCGGCACAATGACAACATCAAGTCCTAGTAAATCAAGGACGTGCATCACTTTATCAAACTGCACCGTTCCTTTACCATTTTCCATATCACTAATAAAACGAACGCCTATGTTCCCAAGACCGGCAATATCAGCCTGAGTGAGTTGCTGCATTTTTCTAAATCGAACGGCAATATCACCCAGCTCTTTAGCTGATTTAATATTCCCTATCGGTAAAACTTCTTTGCTCATTACTCACCCTACTTATAAATACTCCCGTTCGGGAATTATACAACTCAAGCAAGAACAATTACAAAAAACACTACCGCTCGGTTGCATTACCTCACCATCAGACACAGAAAACTGTGACTTAATAGCTTACAGGTGATAGATATGTAGCATCGAAACATAACAGGCTATAAACTCAGCTTTACCTGATGACGAACCTTGAGTGTACGTATAACGCTGAAAAAGGAGCGCGGTAACGATAAAAAGCTACGTACTGCTTTGTCCTGAGTTAATTTGTAGCCATCTATTTCATGCCAATATCATTCAAGGCACGCTTTTTGGCTGGAGACAGCTTCTTAATCTGGCATTCCAGCTTGCTGGCTTCTGAACGGTTTTCACATTGCTGAGTAGCGATTATGTGAGAAGGTGGATTCATTTTTGTGAACTTCGCCCCTTTCCCACTAAGATGCTTGTTAAAGCGTGCTTCAACATTAGTAGTAATGCCTGTGTAAATTTTACCATTTAGACATTCTAGCAAAT
Source organism: Crenothrix polyspora (assembly GCA_945902915.1). Taxonomy (GTDB): domain Bacteria; phylum Pseudomonadota; class Gammaproteobacteria; order Methylococcales; family Methylomonadaceae; genus Methylobacter_C. The sequence goes on from CAMDNJ010000183.1 coordinate 908, forward strand.
ATACAAACCATACGCTTTGGGGCTTGGCAGTGATGACTGAATAAAACTCACTTTCTTTTTCACTATTTTGCTTTAGCTGGATATTGGGGCTTTGAATACTCATGCCCCCCTTCCCTTGATCGAGGAAATCCAGAAAAAAAGACACCGTCTGAAATATTCGTGATCGCTGTTTTTCATAGCTTGGAAATTAACTGGCAAGCTCTTTAGTAAGCGCCTCTTCTAGCGTCAAGAACCGATCTTTCCAGTAACTCACTGCCTTTATTACTTCTTGGTTTTCATCCATCAATGCCTTGATGCGCTCAGTTAACAGTCTATTTTGTTCAGTTAATGATTTAACTTCTTCGACGCTAGTAAAAAGCCTATCGTCAGACTCAAATACTTTCAACATGGCCTTGTTATCGGCTTCTAAAGCCTGAATTGCACCTTGCTGCTCATCGATAAGACTATTAAATTTCTCGTCTTGAGTGCCCTCTGATGCTGGCTCAACAATCGGAACCGACTCAAGCTTGATGATTGGAGGTTTTGGCGGCGTGATTTCTTTAATGGCTTTATTCAGACTTTTTTTGCCATCTATGACTTCTTTAACCAATTCTGCTGGCGCCTCTTTAACCAGTTTATCAGCCAATTGTTGAGTACGCTGCCCTACCCCAGATTGTTTAGCCCTAGTTGCCGTTGTGTCTAATGTAGCCGTGCTGTTTAATGGGGCATTATCCGTAACATGAGCTTTGACCCAACTTTGGGAAGCAGATACGATAGCCGCAGATTGTCCTTGCGTTAAATGCCTACGATGTAAATTTGATGACAGGATAAACTGAGTAGGATTAGAGCCGGTGTATTCAATTATGAGGGGAGCTATACCCAATTCACAGAGCGCACGGTAACGATTACCACCATCCAGAATCATGCCGTCAAGCGCATAAATGGGGTGCGTCTGCCCGTTATGCTGAATATTATCTTTAAGCGAATTAAACTCATCCTCAGACATGCGAGGAAAATAGGTACAAAGGGGATGTAGTTCCATGATTTGATTGTTTTTCGCGGTCATTTATTAGCCTTAATGTAGATTAAGGTCATTATATCATGCTGACAATCCATGACTTTTAGCTAAAAATCTTGAGTCAACTATCTGACTATCATCAATGACAACCGTCACAACCTTAGTCGCTCAGCAGAAAACCAAAAGTAGAATAGTCGCCTCGGCGATTAAAGCTTAAGTCTTATTTTGTACTCTTGCATTCACACTTCGATATCGTAAGCGAGTCGTTCAGCATCGACTCTGTCACGCATTTGCTTACCCGGCTTGAAGTGAACCACTGTCTTTATGGGTAAGTGTACGACTTCACCCGTTTTTGGGTTACGGCCTAGCCTTGCTGGCCTGCAATGTATATCAAAGCTACCAAAGTCACGAATCTCAATTCGCTCGCCATTTTCTAATGTATTAGCCATCTGCTCTAACATACAGTTTACCGCTGACTCTACATTCAGATATTGATGTGTGGGTAACTTTTTATTAAGTGCTGCTATTAATTCTGATTTTGTCATAAACACCGATCTACAAATTTAGTGTCGGCATTCTACCAGAACACACTCATGATATAACCTTGATTTAAAGAATGGCGATTATATATAAAATTAGAATTATCAATAGACTGATATGCAGGGATTTTTTTGCTATTAAAAAAATAAAAGATATTTCTTTAATAAATCATCATCTGTCGTATCGATGTTTTATAGTTGCGATGTTCCGACCTTAGGTTCATCAATTGATCCAGCGGAGATACTACACACCTCAACTAATGGATGATGACAGATGACTATTTGGAACCCCAGCACATTACCCTATGAAAGATTTGTTAAACAACAAGCTAAGGGTATTAGTGATGTAGCGACTTTATTTGAATTACTGACTTATATCCGTTTGGCAAAAACGACGCATGAAGCCCGCTTTGTTGAACAGCTCATCAAACTTTTGCCGGACAATGCCATTCAGGATCGCTATGGCAATATCATCGTTACTCTAGGCACAACACCAGCACAACAACTGTTCAGTTGCCATACTGATATGGTTAGCTTTAACCACACTCACAGTCGACAAAAACTTACTATTAATGATAATGGTGGCTATGTCTATAGTGCCGACAACAACCAACTGGGTGCCGATGATGGTGCGGGTATATGGCTGATGTTGAACATGATTGCGGCTGAAATGCCAGGTTGTTATATTTTTCATCGTGATGAAGAAATCGGTGGCTTGGGTAGTATGCACATAAAACATTATCAGACGGAGTTGCTAGACGGAATTCAACAGGCGATTGCCTTTGATCGTCGTGATAATTACTCCATTATTACTCACATGCAATGCCAGCAGTGCTGTAATCCTAGTTTTGCCAAGGCCTTGGCTAAAGCTCTAGGACTGGCGCATAGTTTAGATAAAACGGGTGGATTTACTGATGTAACGCACTATATTAATTTTATTCCGGAATGTACGAATATTTCAGTAGGTTATTTAGACGAACATACTGTTTATGAACAACTAGATTACATTTATCTACTCAACTTGCGCAATAAGCTTTTAGCTGTTGATTGGCACGCTTTGTCTCTAGCCTCTAGAGACATCCCTACTTCTGAAAATAGGCCGTTTTTTTTAGGTTGGAAGCGGAATAAAAGTTGATAATTTCCGCTTACAGTGAGAGTGCCCCAACTATAAGCTGCACAGCGTTAAGTACTCTCCAAATAATCTCTGAGTTTCTCAACTAAAAAATCGGGTGAATAATAATGCTTTGCTTATTAGACACCTTGTAGTGGTCTAATAAAAACAGACACCCAGATAGGTTGATATACTTAATCAATCAAAATGGGGAAATCATCATGAATAAAGAACGTCGAGTATTTGATACCACGTTTAAATTAGAAGTCGTTAAACTTATTAAAGAACAAGGCGTCA
>CAMDNJ010000184.1 GCA_945902915.1 Crenothrix polyspora
GATGCGTAATATCAACGACTATATAATTAATTTCTATAATAGTCAGCGATTACATTCTACATTGGGATATGTTTCGCCCAATAACTATGAAGCCAATATGGCTATGAAACAACCTATCTCTGTGTCTTAAAAAACTTGACCACTACATAGATTGTAAAAAAGATTTGAGATGTTTAAACTAATGTTTAAATATTTTTCATTTAAGGTATTAGTTATGACTGAAGTTGTATTGGATATAAAACAGTGGGGTAATAATTTAGGGGTGCGCATACCTGTTGCTGTTGCCCGTGAGGCTCATCTAAAAGCTCATCAAAGTGTACGTTTAAAGGTTGTCGAAGGTCAGATTATTATTACCCCTATAGTCAATAAACCGTTAACTTTGGAACAGCGGTTAGCAGCTTTTGATCCTAAACGTCATGGTGGTGAAACCATGATAGCAAAGGAAAAATTAGGCGCAGAACAATGGTAAAAAAAACCAGCGTTTGGTTACCTGATCGTCAAGATATTATCTGGATTGATTGCAACCCGCACGTTGGACAAGAAATGCGAGATGTTCATCCTTTTTTGGTGTTATCACCACAAAGTTTTAATGATATAACCTCCTGGGTTATTGGCTTACCGATGACCACGGCCTCTTATAATGCCGATAATCCTTTTGCCGTTGCTGTTGGTAAAGCCACGGGGCGTAAACTTGAAAAGACCAGTTACGTACTTTGTCATCAGCCTAAATCTTTCGATTGGCGAATGCGTGATGCAAAACCACATCCTTTAGGAAAACTGCTTGATGGCTTTTTTATTGAAGTTTTTGAGCAACTCAATCAAATTATTCAGCTTGTTTAAAAAACACCCAAGTCTTTGCTAGTTTTAAAGTTGATTCAGCTTTAGAAACCATTGTCTGGAAAATGGCGCAGATACAGTGATTGTCTGATTATCAATACACGGTTGAAGATCTGGAAGACTTAAGCGATTTTGGTCAATTACCAGCCAAGAATGAAAAGCAGTGTTTTGTTGAATTGTGCAAAGGGTATTGATCTGAAACCCTTGAGTTGTTAGTGAGCGCTAAAGCAATACAAAAAAACGCCAGAAATAGGCGTTGCGTTCACCCCTAGTGTGGACTACACTTTAGCTTTTTAAGCTTGAGGAGTGATTTATGTATGCAACAAATGTTAGGAACTTAAAGCGTAATCCCTCTGAAGCCTTAAGACACGCTGAATTAGAGCCAGTATTGATCTTAAAAGGCAATCAACCGAATGCCGTATTATTAAATTTAAAAACCTCATTGGGCGAGTTTGACGGACAATTAAAACCAGCATTAGCCGCCAGTTTATTCAAAGATAGAGTCATGTCATTAGGCGCGGCTGCAAAAATCAGTGGCTTAAGTTTATCTGAGTTTATTGATCATTTAGCTCAGTTAGATATTGATTTGGTCATACCCGATCAACAAACCCCTAAGGAATTAGATGCTCTAGCTTCATGGTTATCGTAATTGCCGATGCGGGGCCCTTAATTGCACTGGCTAAGATTAAGCACCTGCATTTATTAGAAGATCTTTTTTCTGAAATATTGATCACGCAAGCCGTAGCAGACGAATGTTTAAACGTACAGTCAAATGATGCTGTTTTAATCAAACAGGCTTTAGATGCTGGCTGGTTAAAATGCGTTGCTAATCCACTTTTTCAACATACTTTATCAAGAAGTTTGGGCTTAGGTGAGCAATCTAGCATTGAGTATGCCTTGCAATCAGATAGCAATACCTTGTTAATTCTGGATGATGCCTTAGCCCGAAAACATGCCTTGCGTAAACAACTGCTTATAGTTGGCAGCGCTGCAGTGTTATTTACCGCGCAACGAAAAGCTTTAATTACCGATGCAGAAGCTGTTATCGCTGAACTTAATCAAGTGGGTTATAGAATTTCTAATGCTGTAGTGTCTGAACTTAAAAAAACCTATTAAATTAATTAGTTAAAAGTAATGCGCCAAAACATTGGGCAATATTTTGAATCGAAACTCTAGTAATTCCTATGTTTTTACGTGTTACTGAAGCCCGTTATCTGGACGCGTACCGTATTGCAGTTGCTTTAATAATGGTAAAAATTCAATTAAGATACAAAATCCTGCTGATTTTTTGGAGACAATTAGATGAGTAGATTAACGATTAGATTGCCTGATAACATTGCCCTACGTCTCAAGTCTTATGCCCGCAGTCGTGGACAGAGTGTTAATAAATTAGTTGAAGAAATGAGTGCTCAAGCCTTGGCGGCCTGGGACACCGAAATTCGTTTTAGATCTTTAGCTGAGCAAGGTGATATTAATAAAGCCCTAGCCATACTTGATCGCTTAGATAAAGACGATGCTCTATCGTTATAGAGTTGTATAGAAAAATAGTTTACAAAGTAAGTAGCCTCGATGTAGTAACAAGGAATCGAGGTTTTTGAACATTGATTTCCTCGATTCCACTGCGTTCTATCGAGGCTACTTTACAACGGCTCATACTCAAGATACAGCGGCAGACATATACGCGGATTTGCATTTGAACTTTGTTACGATTCATCCTTTTTTTGATGGCAATGTCAGGATGGCCCGCCTGCTGGCTAATTTACCCGTTTTAAAATCAGGATTTCCACCCATTGTTGTTCCACAAGAAGATCGTTATCATTACAAGCAGTGTTTGTTTGATTATCAAAACACGGTTGAAAATCTGGCAGACTTAAGCGAATTAGCACAATTACCTGCCAACAGTGAAAAGCAGAACTTTGTTGAGTTGTGCATAGCTTATTGGTCAGAAACGAGTGGCTTATTGGCTCAAGCCATTGCCATGCAACAAAAACGCTTGAAACAATTGCAATGAGTGACATCAATGAACAAACCAAATTATCGCTATCCCCCCTAGATTTAAAAAGACCGATCTGAATAAAATTTAAAACGTCATCATCTGACGCTGTGCTCGTTTATAATCAGTCCTTACGATTCTTAACTTAGTAATCACTATGAAATTTATACATACTTCTGATTGGCATATTGGCCGTCAATTTCACAGCGTGTCTTTACTTGATGACCAACGCCATGTGCTTGATCAAATTGTTGCGCATATTAAAGACGAAGCGGTTGACGCGGTGATTATAGCCGGCGATATTTATGATCGCTCAGTGCCTCCGGCAGCGGCGGTTAGTTTGTTAGATGAGGTGTTAAATACTATTTGTTCTGACTTAGGCGTCCCCGTGATATTAATTCCTGGCAATCATGATGGTGCCGAGCGCTTACGCTTTGGTTCAAACCAACTCAGCCAAGCTGGATTGCACATAATAGGTGACTTAGACCAAATCACTCAGCCCGTCGTTTTAAGCAAAAACGGTTGTGAGGTGTCATTTTATGGTATTCCTTATAACGACCCTGAATCGGTGCGTAATCATTTTTCGGTTGATGTTTCTAGTCATGATGAAGCCCATCAATATTTAGTTGAACAAATTGATAGTGTTAAAGCCGCTAACAATATTAATGTGTTAATTAGCCATTGTTTTATTGATGGTGCAGAAGAGTCTGAATCAGAAAGGCCTTTATCTATTGGTGGTGCTGATCGAGTGAGTGTTGAGCCTTTTAAAAGTTTTGATTATGTGGCGTTAGGGCATTTACATAATCCGCAATATAAAGGTGAAGAGCATATTCGTTATTC
>CAMDNJ010000185.1 GCA_945902915.1 Crenothrix polyspora
ACTCAATAAAGACTGGGGTTGTTTAGAGTTTAACGACGGTGCAGTCGATATAGACCCTGATACGTTGTATCGTTATGCAAGCTATATAGACAATAACTTTGCCATTAACAATTGAAGTCGCGTAGGGTTAAAAATGACAAAAATTACAAATATCAATATTAACAAATTCAAATTAGTACCAAAATCTGATTCTTTTGAAGAAAAAGATGAAGTTAATCAAGCTGAACTTGTATTACAAGCAGCGGCAGGAGAGCTTAGTGAGGTATTACTTATCGGTCAAACTTTAGATGATCAACTTTATATTGCCGCCACAACAGGTGATAAAAGAGAGTTATTATATTGGATTGAAGATTTTAAAATGCGTTTAATGGCTGGTGAATATGACCAGTAAAAAAAGAAATAGAAAAACTTTTAGAATTTGCTAAGTTTTTTAAAAGTTATAATTTTGAATATCGTATGGCCGCTGGTATGAAATGTACGTGCTTTTTTTGTAACCCTTAAAGCGGCTACCAACTTAAAGCGGAACAGCAGTAGCTATAGTTAATACAATCCGCTGTTTAATCGAACCAATTTTGTAAGTTTAGGTTTTGAAAGTTCTGGAAGTATTGAATATTTCGAGTGACTAAGGTTAATTTGTTACTAACGGCAATCGCTGCTATTTCGCCATCTGCATAAGCACAGGTTTTTCCTTGTAATTGTAATCTTGCGCGCTCTTTTGCATACCAATCGGCAGCGAGTTGATCATAAGGCAAAATAATTAAACCATTCAACAAGAGCATATCTAAATAAGCGTGAAGTTGCTCTTTTTTTTTCGATGCGGGAAGTAATTCACAACCATACACTAGCTCATGCCAAACTATTGCTGCCGTTGCATAACAACCATCATAATTGGAAAATTGTTGTAATACATGGGCATTAGGCTTTAATCGCGCAGGTTCTGACAAAATATTACTGTCCAGTAAGTAGCTTATTCGTCCCATGAAAACGCTCTTTCTTGGCTGCAAGTACGAATATTTTTAAGCTCCGCTTCAGTTAAAGCGACATCATCCTTTAATTCGGTGCGCCATTGCTGGATTGCTTGATACAAACTATTATTTTTATGTATCAATTTTTGATAATTGGCTTCGGATAACATCACAGCAACCGGTTTACCATGACGGGTAAGATGAATAGTCTCATCTGCTTCAAGTTGATAAATCAATTGAGACAAATTATTCTTTGCCTCAGCTATCGTACTAATTTTCATTATGCACCTCGATAAATATAGCTATATTTATAGCTATACTAATGCTTCCCGTTTTCGTTATCAAGTTTGTTCGACAGAAATAATGTTGGCTAGCAATTTAAGACGGGACAGCTTGAGCGCAGACGAAAGGCACAGGGCGAAAGATAAGCCTAAGAGGCTATCACCTTAGGCCGTGGCAGATACTAGGCTTAACTATTTGCCTTTAACCTTTCGCCTTTTGTCTGCGTTTAGGAGAGCCCTGTCTAAAAGTGAACGGTTAAGCTAAACTGTCCCATCTTAAGTTGGTAGCCATAATGTTAACAGCCCTTAATAATTGAATACGACACAATTCGTCGCCAAGTAGCTTTATGCTAAGCACCGTTAAGAGATTAATGCCCAAATGACAGCTTACTAGACAGTTATCAGTCTAAATGAGTCAGTTGTCTGTAAGCCATTAGTTATGATTAACTCCATTGAGTCAGAGTTAGCAAATTGCACACATTCGATTGAAGCGTTGATATAGGTTTCTGGCGATATATTTGAATAATCAATGTAGCTGTAACCATTTGATATAGCGATCATATCAAAGAACAAACGTGTGATTCGTCCATTCAATTCATAGAATGGGTGTAAGGCTATTAATTCGCATTTAAAATAGGCTAATTGTTTTACAAGCTCTTCTTTAGGTTTAGTAAACTCTTTCAAGTAGTTAATTTTAGCTAACTTATTAAATATTTTAGCTGAGTTGGTGGCAATATAGGCCCCTTGACAAAATCTACTGGTACCTTTGGACATGTTGAATTGGCGATATTCGCCAGCCCATTCATACAAGCCCTCAAAAGTTCTTTGGTGTAGTGCTTTAAAATAATCTTCGTTGAAGAGCGTGTGCTCGTCTAATTCTTGATAAAAAACTTGATAAGCTTCTTCAAGTAACTCACCTTCTAGTTCATGTAATTCTTCAGCGCTAATGATACCTAGTTTGTTATGAGGTATGTCGGTATCTTTAATATAGATTGAATTACTTCTTAGGTGATATTTGGATACCATTTTGTTGTCGTAATTGCTGAACTTTCTGAATAATTTCAGTACTTGCAGGTTTATAACCTTCAATGGACTGAGTAGTTTGAATGACTTTTTTAAGTAATAATAGATCAATTGGGGCTTTATTCATTATTAAAAATCTCTTGATTAAAAACCTATTGAATATCTTTCGATAAGTCAAAAACTTATCCTAGATTTTGTGTTGATATCATAACAAAATAGATGCCCCTCTAATACATTATATTTAACCTCAAAGAGTTGTGCGATATGCTTTTTTAGTTCACAGGATGAACGTCATAGGCAGGATATGCTCCCAACTTAAGGCGGGTCACTGTGATGAATAGTCATCGTTCCTACGCTCTGCGTTATACACAAGTTTTTAAAAGCACGTCATCCCGGCAGGGAATGCCGGGATCCAGTTGCCATGGATGGCAATGTTAAGTTACACAAATAAACACAGCGATATGAAGCTAACTTGATCTTATTTTTCACATTCCTGTGCTCTGGATCCCGGCACAAATCTGTCAGGAACAGATTTGCATTTACCCGAAGGGCGTCAGGCAGGATAGCCTGACGTGAATCCCTGCCGGGATGACGGTTTACTTAACATTTGTGTATAACGATGAGCGCAGAGCGTGGGAACGATAATTTGAGGCTTTCACTACCGTTTTGTCCCGTCTAAATTTGGTAGCCGCAGGATAGGATGTGCTGAACGCTAGTGAAGCGCATCATTGGAGATTAAGCACTAAATTCACTTTTACCCCCCCCTGTAAAGTTTTAATAAATCACAAATTATCATGACTTTTTCTAACACCACTTATTAGATATCTTTCCTAAATATGACTCTATGTGAATCGTAGTGGGTAAGTCGTCATTCCGGCATGGACTGCCGGAAACCAGTTGCCATGGATGGCAATAGGTCGTATCACTATAAGTTTCATGATAAGCACTCTACTATACGATACTTACATCCATGTACTCTGGATCCTTTGCAGTCCATGCCGGGATGAGGAATTTGATGTTTTTCAGATACTTATAATATTTGTATTGATCGATCTTATTTGTATTTATCCACTCTAATTCAAATAGGGCTCTAAATAGTTGTCATTTTACTAAAGGCTAGTAGCTCAGAATACTATTCTGGCTTCAGAATCATTGGAACTACCATTGTATTTAGGAAAGATGTCTATTCAACATCAACAATATTGGCATGATTTTTATTGTTATCTCCAAAAACCTAAAGTAACGATTGCTCAGTTATCAGTAGCACAGCCAATAATACAAAAAATTAACGCATCAATAATAACTGAATACGACATGATTCGTCGCCAAGTAGCTTTATGCTAAGCACCGTTAAGAGATTAATGCCCAAATGACAG
>CAMDNJ010000186.1 GCA_945902915.1 Crenothrix polyspora
AAGTACCTCCAAAAAACTCAAGTTTTAATATTGCATAAATGATTAAAACAACCATTAGCAGGCTAATTAATGACCTTTTAGCAAGTGCCATGGTGAAGAGCACTATATACGACAAGAAGACTATCGCTAAAATATTAAATGCTATTGTAGTTGATGATTCTAATTTTAATCGCCTAATGGCTGAACTGAATCCCATTTAATATTGAGCTTAACGTAATCTTTGTCTAAAATATTCATATAGAAATCAGCTTTTTTAGTATCGCCACGGATGGCGAATAAAGACATAAGATCGTGATTAATTCCTTCTTGATTGATAATGGGCATATATTCTTCCTTGCTCATTCCGCCAGATAATAAATCAAGCTCAGCATCGGTCAAATCATAATCGAAAATGGTTTCTATATGATTTTTTAAAATAGCAGTCATAAGCACCTCCAAAAAACTCAAGTTTTAGTATAACGCAAATTACCACCACACTTGACTCAAGCGCAACTATTGATAATATATTTGAAAATTTTTGATGATTAATGATGCTGACGGAAGCAATATAATTGCTGACATTATAAAAAATAACCCAGAATCTAAATGGCTGGAATTGTGTGAAAAAGCCCTACCAGATTGGTCAATAGGGGCAATTTTATCAACTATTGAGATAGAGTGTGGTGGTGATGTTTATGAAGTTGAAGAATGAATAGCTTAAAAATACCTGAGTATATTGAGCCAGAGATAGTTGAAACTACATTCATGGCCACACAAGATGAAACTTATTTTATATGGGTAGCAAGCTATGGGGAAAAAGAAGCTAAAGCAAAATGGATAAAATGCTTTGGCAATGAATCTTGTCCAAGTGAATACGGCTATTATCCAGCAAATTTATTAGTTCAACGCCACAAGTGCTAAACGTTTCCTTCACGTTGCAAATGAAAATAAATCCTCACAATAAACCGCAAAAAATGCCAACAATTCAGACATAAAAAAACCGCATGATTAGCGACTTTATTATTTCATGGCATACGCGGCCGCTTAAAATATCGGCTTAAATATTCGCTATCGTCCCTCATGCTCCCAGTTTACCAGATTTTCGCAGCGACCCTGCAACTCTTGCACTGTTTCACCGAATAGCCTGTTTATAATTGCCCCACAATCTGATTCATAAGCTATTGGGTCAGCCCTAGCGTCAAACCGGATGTTATTCTTTACCCACGGTTTAATTCCAGTGTCGTCTAAATTACCTATATTTTAACTGCCATGCTAGACCTCTTTTATGCTGCATACCCAAGGAAAAAAGGGTACGCCTACGAGTACACATTAAAATAAGGCTTTATGGTACAAGGTGAAACACTATAAAACACTAAATTATCTTCTTAAGGAAAAGTTCAGGTGCTTGCATTTTTATTCAGTTAATTACAGCAGGATAAGGATAAGAATTTAGGTTGGTTTTGAGGCACCGTAGGGACAGGTCAATATAGAGCAGTATATATGTCTAACATCATCTTAGACAGTGCACTGGATCATCCTGAGTACTGCATTGAATGAAGGCTAGACCTCTTTTTTTAGCTAAAGATTCTAAACGCTGTTGGCGCTCAGTAAAACGCTGATGATAGTCAGACAAGCCCTTTTGATCGCCGGCATCAACCACCACATCACTGCGTTCATCGGTGAATCTAAAGCGACCTTTAACCGGCAAACTGCTTTCTAATGGATCATAAATAAATATCAACACCACTTCGCAATGCCTAGCCAGTTTAGCAATATGAGTTTCAGCTTCGTCATTGATACCACGAAAATCACTGACAATATAAACCAGACTGCCCGGACGGGTATGTTGGTTTAATCGTGCTAAGACCTGAGACAAGCTGAACTGTTTATCTGCCGATGTTTGTGGCTTAACCAAGGCATTTAAAAACCGTAATACCGCATGTCTACCGTTTTGTGGCTTTAATTCATAGCAAGTCTGTTCTGTAAACAACTGACCGCCGATTCTGTCGCCATGATGCTCAGCTGCCCACGCTAATAAGCCTGCCAGCTTTGCCGCTAATACCGACTTAAAGACCCCGCGTGTGGCAAAGTGCATGGTTAAGCGATCATCTACGGAAATAAATACCGGACGTTCACGCTCTTCTCTAAAGATTTTGGTATAAGTTTTTCCGGTACGCGCAGTCACTCGCCAATCTATACTGCGTATGTCATCACCGGGTTGATAAAGCCTAGCTTCATCAAACTCCATGCCTCGGCCTTTAAAGCGCGACACATACGCGCCACTTTGTTGAGCTCGGTTTTTACTGTGCTGTAAATTTAAGCTGCTGGCTGGTTTCGCCAAATCGATCAAAGACTTTAACGAGACCGAAACAAGGTCTTTAGCAGGCTCAGCGACTTTATTAGCTAACATCAAGGTACGGCAATCCTAGCTATCAGTTCTTTTATAAAATGATCGGTAGTAATGCCTTCGGCTTCTGCCTCGTAAGACAAAATTAAGCGATGACGTAAGACATCGTAAGCCATGTCTTGTATATCTTCTGGGCCGACAAAATCCCGCTGTGACAACCACGCTTTGGCTCTGGAACAACGATCTAAGGCGATACTGGCTCTTGGGCTGGCGCCATATTGCAGCCATGCGGCTAAATCTGAACCATAAGCAGCAGGATTACGGGTTGCCAGTATAATTTGCAATAAATAATCTTCTAGGCTTTCGGCCATGTAGATGTCTAGCACTTGGTTACGTGCCTCAAACAAGGTGCTTTGACTAATGGGTTCAAATTTATCTAGTTTGATTGACGCTTCTGAACGCGCTTCTCTGCGCGCCAAATGTAAGATGCTTTTTTCGTGCTCGGCTTTGGGGTAATCGACTTTTACATGTAATAAAAATCGATCTAACTGCGCCTCGGGTAAGGGATAAGTGCCTTCCTGTTCGATAGGATTTTGCGTGGCCATGACCATAAACAACTGCGGCAAAGGATAAGTAGCCTGACCGACGGTAATTTGTCGCTCTGCCATCGCTTCCAACAATGCCGCTTGTACTTTTGCAGGTGAACGATTGATTTCATCCGCCAAAATAAGATTATGAAATAACGGGCCTTTTTGAAATTCAAAGGTGCCTTGTTGAGGACGATAAATTTCAGTACCCGTTAAATCAGCAGGTAATAAATCGGGTGTGAATTGTACCCGATGAAAATCGCCTTTTATGCCTTTGCTTAAGACATTAATCGCTCTAGTTTTGGCAAGGCCAGGAGCGCCTTCAACCAAAATATGACCATCAGCCAATAAACCTATCAGCATTCTTTCGACCAGCACATCCTGACCGATAATTTCCTGATTAATGTAGTTTTTTAATTTAAGTAACTGCGCTTGGGTAGTTTCTTTAGTGCTATTTTCTGCTGTCATAGGTCAGTTATGTTTAAATCCAATTTAGTTATGTAGGGTGGATAAGCAACGCGCATCCACCGATTGTGCCGGATGCGCGTTGCTTATCCGGCCTACGAGCTCCAATCTTTATACTGTTTTTTATTATATCGTTCCCACGCTCTGCGTCACTGCCATTAAGTTAAGCGAAAAAGTAAAAAATTGGAGTGCAATAGCTTCAGCCTTAGCGTGACGGGGTTTATAACCCCGTCACTCAGGTTTCGAAAGCTATTGAACCATC
>CAMDNJ010000187.1 GCA_945902915.1 Crenothrix polyspora
CCAGATTTATTTTGGCCTGCCTATAATCAAATTAATGCCTATAAAAAGTTAAAAGACTATTCGAGTGCTTTTCTTGCATTGACCAAGATTTTAATTTATCAGTCGAATAAAACTCAGTTATTAGACTTGCTAGACGAATTGTGTGCTGTTTTTTGGCAAGATAAACAATCTTTTGCCAATTTATTTGTGGATACATCTGATCGACAAGGGCTAATTGAACTTAACAAAATCAGTTCAGAAAAAATTTATCAAGCCTATTTAAATGTAGCGGGGCAAAGCGAGCATCCTCCTTTAGGTTCTATTAATGCTAAGAGAGTCCTTATTGTGGGAGATTATCATGTGCCACAATGTATACGATACCGTATAGATCAAAAAGTTGAGCAATTAGAGTTAGCAGGAAAGAAAGTGACAGAATTGGACTGGACGCAACTGGATAAAGCCAAGCATGAGTTGGCAACTCATGATGTGGTTGTATTTTATCGCGTACCATCCGTACCTCAAGTACTAAAGGCCATGGCGCAAATCAATGCTGCTGGCAAACTGTCTATTTATGAAATAGATGACTTATTGTTTGATGAAGCCTATCCGCCGCCATTAGAAACCTATGGTGGCTATGTTGATATGCACACTTATCAAGAACTGACTAAAGGCATGGGATTATTTAATTCAGCCGCAAGGTTTTGCCGTATCGGCATAGCTTCTACATTGCCTTTAACCAAGCACTTAGAAAAATTAGTATTTGACCATCAATGTCTACTACACCGTAACGGATTAGATTCACTTAACCAATTCAGGGTTATTGATACAAGCCACAAACAAACCATTGATATATTTTATGGCAGCGGTACGCAAGCACACAATAGCGATTTTATTGAATTGGCATTACCCGCAATAGAGCGCGTTTTAAAGGAAAACAAACAGATTAGATTTATCGTGGCTGGCTATTTAAAATTGCCGCAAAGCTTTATGCTTAAATTTAAAGAGCAATACAAGCAAATACCACCCATTAAAAAAGTGCAAAATTATTGGTCCTTATTAGAGCAAGCCGATATTAATATTGCCGTATTGCACGATGATGAAATTAATAACTGTAAAAGTGAACTTAAATGGTTTGAAGCGGCTTATTTTGCAATACCTTCCATTGTCAGTAATACTCAAAATTATCATGACGTTATCCGTCATGGTGAAGACGGTTATATAGTTTCTTCATCAGAAGAATGGTATCAATCGCTGCAGTGCTTAGTCAGTGATCCACAGAAAAGGAAAAAAATTGGACAAGCAGCTATGCAAAGAGTGAAAGAAGAATATTCTCTGCAAACGCTTGGAAGTCAGTTGATTGAGAATTTGGATCATTATCTTGTCGAACAAACAAAGCTACCAACGATCAAGCCGCGTAAAAAAATCGCTTTAGTCAATGTGTTCTTTGCCCCGCAATCGATAGGCGGAGCAACACGAGTAGTAGAAGATAACTTCGATGTACTGATTGAGCAATATAAAGGTGACTATGAACTGTGTGTATTTACTGCAGATGCGGAATGCAGAAGGCCACACCAAATGATGGTTTATAACCACAAGGGTGCAAGAGTCTATCGAACGACTACGCTATTCCGCGAGCATATGGATTGGCATGCCAAAGACCCAGAGATGTATAAGATTTTCTCTGAGTTTTTGGCGTGTGAACAGCCAGATTTGGTGCACTTTCATTGTGTGCAACGCTTAACTGCCTCGATAGTTGAAGCAACCAGAGATTTAGAAATTCCTTATATTATTACGGCTCACGATGCTTGGTGGATTTCTGATTATCAGTTTTTGGTCGATGCACAAGGAAAGGTTTATGAACAAGGGCATCCTGATATTTTTGACCCCATTCAATTGCCCGCCAATATCTCCATGGATGAGTCTGCAGATAGAAGACAATACCTTAAGTCATTACTTTACGATGCGAAGCAGGTATTGACTGTATCGGAAGCCTTTGCTGCTATTTATCGTAAAAATGGGATTGCTAATATTGCCGTGACTAAAAATGGCATTTCCAGTCAAATTAATTGGCAAGCTAAAGAGACTCGCTACACCGATAAAGTCGTTTGTGCCCATATTGGAGGTATGAGTGCGCATAAAGGATATGAACTATTGCAACAAGCAGTAATGGAATCTCAACCCAAAAATCTGGAATTTTTAGTTGTTGATCATTCTAAAGAAGCAGGATATGAATCACATGAAGCATGGGGTGATGTTCCTGTTACTTTTATTGGTCGCGCGAAGCAAAGTGATATTGTAAAACTCTATCAACAGATAGATGTATTGTTTGCGCCTTCTATTTGGCCTGAGAGTTTTGGTTTGGTGACGCGGGAAGCGACTGCTTGTGGGTGTTGGGTGGTGGCTAGTAATTTGGGAGGGATTGGTGAGGATGTGGTTGAGGGTCAAACGGGGTTTGTGATTGAGCCTACGCATAGTGCATTGCAAACCATCTTAGAAAAACTTGACGTTAATTTTACAAGACTTAAACAACCCATAGAAGATAAACCGATATACAGTGTTTCTGAACAAGTAGCACTTTTGACTCAGTATTTGGAATAATAATGAATAAATTTGTAATTGGCATTGGCTCTCAACGAGCTGGCTCGACTTTATTGCATAAAATATTGGATGAGTGTACCTCAATATTTATGCACCCATTAAAAGAACTTCATTATTACGACACGATGTATGAGGTACGTCATTCTTCTGTATTGAAGAAGTATTCAAATAAACAATTAGATTTCCTAATAGAAAGAATCATATCTTCACCAAACCATGATTTTATAGACAAGAAGTATAAATGTGCTCTAAGAACAAATAAAATGTTAGCGAATAGAGACGTCAAAGATATAGATTATTTAGAACTTTATAGACCGTGTATATCTGAAAATGAGTATTTAGGAGAAATAACTCCTGAATATATGATTCTTCCAGAAGAGGGTATAAAGAAAATGCGAGATGATTTGGGTGCAGATACTAAAATCATCTTAATTGGCCGTAATCCTGTTGACCGTTTTATATCAGCTTTTAAGCTGCTTAAAATGTATAACCAGAGAGATTATAATATGGATTTATTTCAAGATGATTTAGAGCAAACGTTGGAAATGATGCCGGAGTGGATTAAGCAGCAAGATGAATTAAATGATTATGCTTTGGCACTTAATAAATATAAAAAAAATTTTAATAGTGTTCTTTTTATTACATTTGAAAATCTAATTGCAGAACCTGAGTCAGCTAGACTTTTGCTAGAAAACTTTTTAGAAGCCAGTGTTAACAAAGAAAATTATCATAAAATATTTGGAAAAAAAGTTAATTCGATTGGAGAAACAGGAAAAGTTTCAAAAGAGATTTTGACGAAACTGAATGAGCGATATAAAAGCTCAATAGAATATATAGATAGGATGAAACATAACTTAGATTCAACTCATAAGTGCAATTCATTTTAACGTGATTGAAAGAGGTTAGCTGATATAGTTCAAGGCTTTTTCAATCCGACCAAAGATGAGGAAGCTTATGAAAGGTTATAAACAGCTAACCCAGATACAAAGATACC
>CAMDNJ010000188.1 GCA_945902915.1 Crenothrix polyspora
CTGGACAACAACAATCCAAATGATTTTTTAAATGAACTGGTCAGGCACTTAAATATCTTAAATAAAGCTTATGACAATCTACTTAACAGTTTTAGAGAGCAGTTAGCTATAGCTTTAAAAGAGTCAGCTGATTTAAATCTTACTGAACTTAGGGCGGTAATTAACCAGAAATACGTAGGCTTAGAAAAGTACACCGTCGATTTACAAGGTCATAAAGCTTTTATCTTAAGGCTACAAAACAACAAAGAAACTGACAAAGCTTGGCTGGAATCAGTGACGGCGTTTCTAGGAAAAATGCCACCTGATAAATGGCTGCAAAATAATAGCTTGGAGGCAGAATACCGTCTTATTGAATTAAGTGGCCGCTTGGAGCAATTAGCAGTGGTACGAGCACATCAATTGCACACACATATAGATACACAAGTTACGGTGTTTCGGGTTGTAAACAAAGATGGTGAAACTGATAAAGTGGCATATTTAAATCTGCAACTAAGAGAGCAGGCAAGATTGATAGTTAAAGAACAACAAGATTTTAAGCAAGCCGGCAAACAATTAAAACTGGCAATTATTGCCCAACTCCTTAGTGAAGTTGAGTAACCTAGTGGTTAGCTCATTATTCAAAATAATAAGGCCTTTCATTCAAAATAAACGTATAAAAAGCCATGGACAATAATAAACCAATCAGACATTTATTAGGTATTTCGGGCGGTAAAGACAGTGCTGCTTTAGCTATTTATATGCGCGATAAAGTACCGGAAATGGAGTATTTTTTTGCTGATACAGGTGCCGAGTTACCAGAGACATTAGCATTTGTAAATTTAATGGAAGACTATTTAGGTAAAGAAATCATCCGAATAAATGCGGGGCGAGATTTTGATTATTACTTAAAGTTACATAAAGACTATTTGCCGTCAGCCCAACAACGTTGGTGTACGATTAATTTAAAACTCAAACCATTTGAAGAGTTTGCTGGTGATGATCAGGTCATAAGCTACGTCGGAATACGTGCAGATGAGCCCCAAAGAGATGGTTATCTATCTAGTAAACCAACTATACAAGCTCGATTCCCATTTAAAGAAGATGGATTAATCCGAGAAGATATTATTAATATTCTTAATGAATCAGGTCTTGGACTGCCTAAGTATTATGAATGGCGCAGTCGTTCAGGCTGTTACTTTTGTTTTTATCAAAGAAAAATAGAATGGATTGGGTTACAAGAAAACCATCCTGAGTTATTTGAGGCTGCTAAAAAATTCGAAAAATATGATGAAGTAACAGGTAAACGTTACACATGGTCTCAAGGTGAAACGTTAGATGAGGTTTTAGCGCGTAAAGATGAAATAAAAGAAAAATTTGCTTTAAGTAACAGTAAAACAAAAAAATCTAAAAATCTAATTGATTCTGTTTTAGGAGATGATGATGACGATGACAATGGCTGTTTAATTTGTATGTTATAAAAATTATTTTGGTGGAGAAATTTAAGGCTTATGGTTTAGCGAAAATACTAACTAAAGATAGGTTTTAGAAGAATGGTCTTTGAAATCTCTCAGAAGCAAAAACTTTTAAATTACTAGAGTTGATCATTTATATAAAAGAACTTTAAATATTTTTGGCTAGTTTCATCAGAAATATATGGAATGTTCTAGTACTAAAGGGATTATTTTAAAAAGTTAAATATCATCAGAATTAATATTAAATAGGAAGAAATATATGGCTTTAATAGGAAATCAGAAGTTTGCTATATCTAGATGGTGGTTAAGTAAGGCAATAGAAATTATACCGTCTAATTCTGATATTTTTTCATCACGAAATATGCGAGATGCTATGAAGTTTTTCATAGCTGGTTCTGCGGTTATTAAAGCTATAAATGGGTGGCTTTTAGCAGCTCAAATAATAGAAAGAGGAAGCAATGGTTTAACCAATTTTGGTTTATCACTAGCGAAGAATGATCCGAAATTATATAAGTCATCTACGTGGTGGGCTATTCATTTAGCACTTGCATATTCTGATAGAAGCGAGCCCTATAACCAATTTTTTCTTAAACTAGATGACCTGACTAAAGATTGGATTAGTTTGAAAGAGTTAACAAATCGTATAGCTTCATCTATTGAAGCAGCTGCAGAACAAAGTATTGAGTCTAATTTAGACGGTGTAAGAAAAATGTTTCAGGGTGATGCTCCTTTAGCAGAGCTAGGATTAGTTGAAATAAGAAGGGATCGGAACGATCGCGAAACCTCAATACGCTTAGGATCTCCAATTTTATCCGATGAAATTATCATTCATGCTTTAGCAAAGGCAAGATTTGCTCATTTCAAAAGTAGAGAAAGTGTCGATTTTTCTATTTTGATAAAAATAAGTGGTCTCACTCATTTCTTATGTTGCTCTAAAGACTATCTGCGGCAACAACTGCATCGCATGAGTCAAATGCATCAATGGCAAGCTCATTTTAGTTTCGATAATGCAGCTGATTTGGACTCGATTACTTTTAAGGAATTATGTGACCCTAACCAGACGGTTTTAATGTTGCTCCAAAAAGGTCAGGATACTTGGCTATAAGGATTTTAAGAATGGATTTAAATTTATTACAAGAACTTCTGCGGAATTCCTTGGCTCAATTTCAGCGTTATCATAATATAGGTTTTTCATGTAAAGATCTTCGTGATTTAGATGACGTAACTCAAGTGTTAAGAGGGTTGTTGCCAAAATATATTCATTGGGAAGGTCCAGGCATTATGCAAGCCCCAATTGGTAATATCACCCGTTGTGATTACATGCATTCAATTTTATCTGTCCCAGCAGATGGATTAATTATACAGCAACCTGAGCAATGGCTTTGTCATTGGCAATTGACCGATAAACAAGCTTTTTGGTCTGATTTAGGTATGTGGCATGGTGCAAAAAGAGTTGTTGTGGTTTTTGCTGCAAGTGATGAGTTTCAACAAATTAATAATTCTTATTTTAAACCACAATTACTTGAAGGTGTACCTATCAAATTGTGGCGTCCCATCCGTGCAGAAAAATCTAATACTTATATATAAATGCTAAGGGAAAAAGTATGAATTTACACGATGTTATAAAAATCAACCCTGAACTGACAAACGCAGCTATTGTTGTTGAACAAGGACTTTCAAATAATGCATTAGTTGCACATTACACACCTACACAAGCTTCAATTCAGGTTTTCGATCATTTTTGTAAAGCAGTTTTACCTTCAGCTACCCAAGATCAAAGAGCTATAAATTTATACGGTAGTTATGGGTCTGGAAAAAGTCACTTAGCGGTTGTGTTGGCACATCTACTTAGGGATGGGGTTTATACCAAAGGTTTTGATCTGTTTTTAGATCGTTTGCAACAAGTCAATCAGGCTAAGCTTGCAGAATGTTTAAAAAATACATTTTTGGCTAAGAACGATGCTGATGCAAAACCTTATTTGTTAGTATCCTTATACGCATCTGGTACAACCTCATTGGCCGCAAAACTGATGGAAGGTTTATATGATGCCTTAGAGCGTAATCCTGATTTAGATATTAAAAGCATTTTGCCCTCTACTGA
>CAMDNJ010000189.1 GCA_945902915.1 Crenothrix polyspora
TCAGAGCTGTTAGATGTTTCAATCACGAATAATGCCTTAAGAAATATAACGGGATTTTTAATCTATGCCGAGGGTGAATTTATTCAAATTCTTGAGGGTAAAGAGGTTGATGTTGAGTTTATCTTCGATAAAATTTTAAATGACAAGCGGCATCATGCAATAAAGGTTCTTGTTAGAGAAAATATCAAACGTCGTAGTTTCGAGACATGGTCTATGGGTTTTAAAACCTTGCAGTCTCAAGAGTTTATGCCGATTGATCACTCTTCACCCACAACAAACTTAAAAACATTAGCCAAATACAAGCTCGCGCTGAAACTTTATCAGAGTGTTTTGAAAACTTTAGTAATTGAGTAGGCTAAGATTGGGCTGCACTTTTCGCAACCCAACAGATTAACGACTACTGTTTAAAAGATTATCCATTAAAGTCGTGCTTATTTAGCAATATTAACCAACCAGCCGCCCTCACCTTTACAGTTCTTTTGAGCCTCAGCACTAATGCTTATTCGGGCATAGTCATTTTCTAATGATTTAGGTAGTGTGCCTTTTACTTGAAAGCCGATGGCATCTTTAGGTGTAATGCTCAGCTCTACAGGCAAGCCTTTAACGGTCACTTTGATAGTCGTCGGATAGGTGTTTGCCGAGGCCAGAAAAGAAAAGGAAGAGCCTGCAGCAATCGTTGAATTTTCAGTCGGTATAAATTGACTGAACTCTGGTTTGGTACAGGCTTTTGAGCTACTGCTGCTGCCGTAAGCCCATGAGTTGCTGGATATTAAGAGTAGTAAAAAAAACCAACAGTAATTTAATTTCATTTTGATGCCTTGCTTATGAGTTAGGTCGATCAATTAAAAGACGTAAACTGATCTACACGAGTCATTGTTTGATTATTTGGCTAGTACTTAAGGCAGGGCAGATGCTTGGCTTAACCCTTCGTCCTGAGTCCTTGGTCTGCGCTCAGGAGATACCTGTAAAAGTGAATGGTTAACCTAAACTGTCTCGCCTTAAGTTAGTAGTCGATTATTTGTTATAGCCATTAGATTGATAGCCGCTTTGGCTTAGCTTCTTTGCCGCCGTATCAGTCGGATGTATTTCTGCCGGCGCTCGAAAATCACCATCGGACATCAGTGTAAAGAGCATGGGTAATAAGGTGAAAATAGAAAACAAAAGACCCAGTCCGCCTAAGACCAAGATAGCGGCTTTAAAGGGATTGGTGGGGGGGAGTTCGTTTTCTGAAGAATGATCTATTTGATTGTTATGTTCGTCTGGGTTTTGCATGAGTCACCTGCAAGTAAGTATAATTAAAATAACGGGTTTGACCGTTGTCTGATGCAACGTGTACACAGATAATCCTCTGCTTAGAATCTTGATTCAAGTAGATTATTTATAGTTTTACTTATTTTTTGGTATCAAAATTGCTGGTTGTTAGCTGGCAACAGCCTATGCACAGCCTAATAGTTCTTGCGGATACACGGTCATAAAGGCTTTTGTCTTAGTCTTAACAAAGGCGAGTATTGGCTGCTTTGCTCAATAACAACAGTGTAATAAATAGGTGATTTTATAAAAGTTGATTAAAACACTAAAGAATTGCGCAATCATTGCCTGTAGGGATAGGTCGCGACCTGTCCCTGCCTAAAAAACACCTGCTCATCCAAGCCATCTGTACTATAAAAGGCATTTAAGGTGACATCTTCATACAACCAATAATACATATCAGATTCATAGACGCTATAGCGGCATTGATAGTGACTTTGTAGCCATTCATTATTAAGGTAGCCTATGATTTGCGCGGTCTGATCTGCATTAGGATCATGATAAGTAAGGCTTAGTGTGTCTAAATTGATCAAGTATCTATCAAAATAGATGAGGTTAGCTTGCTTTGAGTATTTGAGTCTGTCAGCTTGAAGGTGGCCGCCATGTTGATCGATGATGCACTGATCATCAAACGCATGAAAAGCCGGTGGAAAAATAATAGCGTGTTGAGTGGGCATTGCAGAGCGTAGTTGCTCATGTGCTTGCGTTCGTTGGCTTTTATCCCATTGTTTGATGGTTATTTGTAAGAGTAGCAGGCTCATGGTTAGGGTGCTTATTTGCGAAAGAATAAATTAAGCAAACATGTTACCAATAAACTGACTATTATCATTGAGCTGATAGGGATAAATATAAAGCTGTGGGTATTTTCGATGCGTATATCACCAGGTAGTTTGCCAAACCAGCTTAGTAAGCTAGGTGCATAAGATAGTATAAGCCCCAATGCCAAGATAAAGGCGCCTATCAACATAAGTCCGTGACTGGTATTCATAGTGGTTTATTAGTGTTATTGGGGTAAATAGCTTAACTGTTTTGGCTGCCAACTTAAAGCGGGATAGTTTCAGGTCAGACGAAAGGCTCAGGGCGAAAGGTTAAGTCGTAACTTAGGTCCGTAGCCTCGATGTAGCCTTGCGGAATCGAGGAATTACAGCATCCTAATGGCCTCGATTCCACTTCGTTTCATCGAGGCTAGTGTCCTGCCTTAAGTTGGTAACCGTTTTAAATTACTATGATACTAATAGGCTCAGCCCAAGCCCCTGTCCCATTCCGACCTATGCCACGTATACGTAGCCAATAAATTTGGGTAGGAATTAGATCTTCTAGTAGAATTTGAAAGCTGGTTAAAGAAGAAGTAGCATGTTGCCAATTAGTCTCGACATTGGGATCTCCTTGTGTGATTTGTACTTCATAGCTGCCGGCATCGGGTAATGAAGCAATATGTATGTTGAGCGTACCTTTTTTGATGCCATGGCTTACCCTGAAGTCGCTAGGCGCCGATAAAATTTCATTACCTGAGGAATGAACTGCATCTTTGCGTAGATCGTAGCCAGTAGTCGTTAGTATTTGAGTGTCACCTTGGGCGATAAATTCTAAATAAGATACGAGTCGTTTGAGTAATTCAGTGAGGTTTTGTCTGGAGTTGATACGCTGCGCTATTTTTGCCGTGTCGCGACTGATACTGGCATGATAGTCTTTTTTGTAAGTGTCCAGTGCTAGCGTTAGCTCAGCTAAGGTCGGTGCTTGGGGTGGCCAAGGCTCAGCATAATGACTATTGCCGGTCATTGCGGTAACAATGGTCTCAGCTTTAACTAGAAAATCAGATTCACTTAGGTGTTCGAAGCTAATGATAAGTTTGGCTTGCATGGATGTATCCTCATAATGATTAGTAATAATACTTACGACTCTTTTTTGGCGTTAGCTTAACTATAATCATTTGTCGCGCAATGTCAAGGCGCGCTTGCAAGTATCGATAGATAATTAAAAAAGTTGGGTCGCGTCATGGCCGAATATCGCAAATCATGTCTTTGATGATGCTTTAATTAGGGGGCAACGACAGGCTTAACTTGTCAGGATATAGGACAGGTCGCCCTCATTGTAGTGGTCTAATAAAAACAGACACCCAGATAGGTTGATATACTTAATCAATCAAAATGGGGAAATCATCATGAATAAAGAACGTCGAGTATTTGATACCACGTTTAAATTAGAAGTCGTTAAACTTATTAAAGAACAAGGCGTCA
>CAMDNJ010000190.1 GCA_945902915.1 Crenothrix polyspora
GCTATTTTGCCTTTTATTCGTCAGTTCTGTGCGGTTGATCCGGCGTGGTTTAAGGCTTCGCCTTATCCAGCGCTAAGGCAGTGGTTGAACCACTTTTTGGCCTCGTCGTTATTTGAGCAGGTGATGACAAAATATCCTTGTTGGCAGGCTAGTTAGCCGTTATTGTTACGTTTTATAGTCATAGTCACTGTGTTTGATGCCTTAGCTAACCGCTTTGATCTGTTAACTTAGCGGTTTATCACCCTACTTGTCGATAGAGCGTCTAACAGGATGGCTAGAGCGTAAGCGTCCAGCGCGACCGTCTATCTCTAGCTTTAGACCTGTGATTTATCATCTACCGATGTAACAGGAAACGGCAACAATTCATCAATACGACTATTCGGCCAAACCGGCAGTTTTTCTAAAGTATCTTTTAGCCAAGCCTCAGGATTTAATCCATTCAGTTTTGCGGTACCCAGCAAACTCTGTATAGCAGCGGCTCTTTGCCCTGCGCGCTCTGAGCCTGCAAATAGCCAGTTCTTTTTTCCTAAGGCGATGGGGCGAATGACATTTTCAACCGGATTATTGTCAATTGGCAGATGTCCTGTTTCAGCATAACGGATAAAACTTGCCCAGCGCCGTAAAGTGTAATCCATCGCTTTGGCAGACGTACCTCCGTTAGCTATTTTGGTACGCGTTGTCGTCAACCATTGATGCAACTCAGTTAATACAGGTGAGCTTTTATCTTTTCGGTGCTGTTTACGTGCAGCACAATCCATGTCCATGGCTTCTGCTTCAATAGCGTATAGCTGACCAATGCGTTCCAACGCTTCTTTTGCCATTGGGCTCTGATTGGCTTTATGCAAATCAAAGAATTTCCGACGCGCGTGCGCCCAACA
Organism: Crenothrix polyspora; assembly: GCA_945902915.1. Classification (GTDB taxonomy): domain Bacteria; phylum Pseudomonadota; class Gammaproteobacteria; order Methylococcales; family Methylomonadaceae; genus Methylobacter_C. Next base: position 879 of record CAMDNJ010000190.1, read on the forward strand.
CCCCAATTCAATACAGGGCACTACCGTTTGCTTGATATTGAACGAAGCCTTATAGCCGCTGTAATCATCCACCATCAGCTGGCCTTTCCAGTCACCTAAAAAGCGCCGACAATGTATGCCACTACGACCATCTCGATAGTCAAAAACAATAATGCGAGGTCCCGTCTGTAAGTCATTGCTGCGGTAAGCCCATAGATAAGCTTTTTTTGTTTTGCCTCGCCCAGGATCAAGTTGTGACACCGGTGTCTCATCGGCATGCAAGGTATTACCTTGCAATAAATGCCAAGCCAACCGGTCGACCAAGGGCTGTAGAGTCACGCCGAGCTTACCAACCCAATCAGCCAAGGTTGAACGTGATAGGATTACTTTTTGCCGAGCTGCGATCTGTTCAATACGATACAGCGGTAAATGATCAACGTATTTGTTAATCAGCACCCAAGTTAATAGCCCCACTGTGGCCATGCCGCCATCAATAACGGCCGCCGGAATCGGTGCGGCGATGATGGTTTCACAGGCCTTACAAGCATATTGGGGGCGGATGTGGCGATGCACAGTAAATACAGCAGGCACGACATCCAATTGTTCGGTGACATCTTCACGAATCTTGATTAAGTCACTGCCACAGCGCCCACACTGGCAAGATTCGGGTTCGTGCCGAAACTCAATACGAGGCAAATGCTCTGGTAATGACTGACGTCCAGCGCGAGGCCGTTTAGGTTTGTGTGCAGTGATGGCAGGTTCGCTATCGCTTAGCGCTTCCAGTGCCGCCTTAGTGGCTGCCAAGTCTTCGTCCAAAGACTCATCAAACAGATCCTTTTGTAGCTGGCTAAAAGCTTCGGTTTTGGCGCCGTATCTTATTCTGCGCAGGTATGACAGCTCGTAAGTCAGCGCTTGAATTTTATCTTCTTTTCGTTGAATGTCTTGCGCATCTTTATTAGCCTGTTTGAGCAGCGCTCGAACCATGTCTGCCATCTGAGTTTTAGAGGCGGATTCAAGGTCAATCTGTTCAAATTGGCTAAGTGATTTCATGTTGCTATTATAACAAATAAATCCATGTAAGCCACGTCATTACTGGGTTTATACGTAAAATTTTCTTACTAAAAACTATGTTTTACATTTGTAAATCGGCGGGCAGAATGGCTGATAATCGCTGCCAATTGACGCCTGCAATTAACCACTGCCATTGTTCAAACGTTACTGAAAAACACGTGTCTGTGGACTTTGGCCAAACGAAATGACCTTCATGTAAGCGACGCTGACACAACCACACCCCCGTACCATCCCAAAGCAACACTTTGATGCGATTACCGCGGCGGTTGCGAAACACAATAGCGGCGTCGGAGTTAGACACTTTACCTAAAGCTTGCTGGGCAATCATCGACAAGCCATCTATGCCGCGCCGCATATCCACCGGCTCTACCGCCAACCAAATAGCAGTAGGATTTGTTATTAATCTAGGCACTGTAATAGCTCCGCAAGCCAGCGCGGCGACGAGGTACTTGGCAGTTCCAATAACAGCCCATTGACTAACCTCAGTCGTAAGGGCTCACTTGTCCCTAGTGGAATTGTAACGGGTGATGTAACATCAATTGCAATCAATGAAGGTATTGTTACTTGGGAAAGCGCTTGGTAATTGCAAAGCCATCTTGAAAACGTTTTTTTATTCAGTCCATTGTTTTGGCAATAAACCGTTTGCGAAACTCTACTCGCTTGCCATAATTTAATGTGTTTTAACTGCCGGTCGTTTAATAACATGAGATATCCTCAGAAAAAAACTGAAGGATACCAGTGCATATGGAATATTTTAAGATGGTGGTGCTACGCGCTTACTGTCCATACGCTCACCGTTTTGGTCTACCGACAAGCGCATACCACGACCAACTTCCTGACGGCGTGAGATGGTATTTTCACTGTGCTTAAGGGCGCAAATGACAAAGACATTGGGATTGTCCCAACCTTCCCGCAAGGCTGAATGCGAGAAGATAAAACGCACCGGTTCTACCAAGGACAGCAAGCGTTCCTTATTTTTTAAAATCAGGTCGTAGGCATCGACATCATCGGTTTCAGTGGATTTTTTAGCCGTCGCAGGATCAATCAGCCGCTTGGATTTTTTATCAATCGAAAAATAACCTTCATGGGTTCTACCGGTTTCAATGCCGCGTAGATAATCATTGTAGGCATTGTCATCCAGGGTCAGCACTTCATTAAGCTGTCCAGTGTATTCTTCTTCAAACATTAAGGCATATTCACCCGGATTTTCACCGTTTTCATCATAACTTCGATACTTGGCTACTGCGTCAATAAAGAACAAGGTTAAGACTTTAATACCTTGATGAAAGAGTACCTGCTCTTTGTCAAAATGGGCTTTAACGGCTTCTCGTATTTGAATGCGGCGCAATGCCTCTTCATTAACATCCCCGGTCACTTCACCTGCCCTAATTTCTACACCATTAGTAAAACTTAAAGTATTGGTGTTGGCATTAATATCAGAGACGACAATGCCTTGATATTGATCCAAGCCACCGGACAGCTCAAATAAATTATCACCTTTGCCTAACTTACGTAACACTCGCTTAATGCCGGATTTTTGTTTGATTTCCAGCTCCACACTAACAACTGGTGGTTTGCTGGTTGATATTTCCACG
>CAMDNJ010000191.1 GCA_945902915.1 Crenothrix polyspora
CGTTGATCTATCGCTTTAATCAAACGATTAATGCCTGGAATCGGATCGTTATCCACTTTTAAAGCAGGAAAACCCTGAGCTTGCGCACCCAACATCAGCGCCATGTCTTCTATAGTCGCTAACTTGTCTTGTTGTTGTTCCGGAATAAAATCAAACAAACTGATGGTTTTATCAACCGTTGCCAAGCTTAAGAGCTTTTGTTCCATGGCTTTGGCTTTTTGTGCATCTTCAGCCAATACCGTCAAGGTCATCGGTGTGGTATCAGGATTTTTATTCAAATTCTTAAAAGCGATGACTGATTCTGTATTAGGATCGCGTAAATTAATCGGATTAAAATCAGTTTCAACCTTAAACACTAAGCCTATGGATAAAATAGACATCAACAAAGTACCTATAGCAATAGGCTTGGCATAATGCAAAGTGCGATTTGCCATCTTCTCTGCTATGGTAGCCAAGAACGGATGTGTAGTTGTGGGTTCTGATTTAACTTTAACAGGAATAAAACGCAATAAAGCCGGCAATACCGTTAAGGTCACGATTAAACTGATAAACAAACTGGTACCTGCCAATAAACCCAGTTCAGACACACCCCGATAATCAGTGGGTACAAAAGCAAAAAGCCCTATTGAGGTGGTTCCTGCACAGAGTAACAAAGAAGGCCCTGTAGATATTAGCGTACTGCGTATGGCTCTTTCACGATTAACATGATGCTGTAAATTATCTTTATAGCGCAGACAAAAGTGGATGGCGTACTCAACGCCTAAACCTATATTCGATACAGCAAAAGCGACTGAAATTAAATTAAGTTCTTTCACAGCAAGCGCTGCAAAAGCACCGCAAAATACCATACCTAAGGTCAGCGTGAGTAAGGTGGCTAAAGTAAATAAAATAGAGCGATAAGCCACTAGCAAGATCACTAATACCAACACCACTGAGAAAATACAGGCATTAAAAGTACCATTACTCATACCCACGACTTCATCATCTTCTAAGCCCACTTCGCCGGTAATCCAAACCTTAACTTCGGGCAAATCTGGCTGCTGAATTTCAGCAATGGCTTTACGCACTGATTCAATAGCATGTTCAGCAGGTCGAATTTGAGAGTAATCAAATTTAGGCGAAAGCGTAATAAAACCTTTACCGCCATCTTTACCACTGAGTTTGTTGTCAGCGATCAAGCCTTCCCAAGACAATAAATTATTTTCACCATTCATGCTTTTATGTAAAGCCAAAGCAACCTTATCAATCAAGGTTGCTAAATCAATAGGTAAGTCTTGCTTATCTGCTTTAGCAGTTAAGGCATCTTCAAAAATCGAGAAAAAACCTGTTAGATTCGGTTCTTGAGATATACGCCCAATAAAAGGTTGAGCTTGAGATAGATTTGTAGAAACCGCTTGCAGCTCGGTAGGTGCTAAATACAGCAACCCATTCTTATGAAAGAATTCATTTTCACTAGGAATATAAACCGTCTCAAAATTAGCCTTATCGGCATTTAATAAGCGTCCTAAGCGCTTAGTGGCGGCCTTGGTTAATTCAGGCGTATCAGATTCAACAACCAATAATAAGGTATGCAAGTCCTGGGCAAAGGCTTTTTCAAAGTGACGTCTGTTTTGTTGAAAAGGTGCATTAGGCGCCACCATATCTTGGGTATCGGTATCAATACTTAAATGACTACCCGCATATTGGCCCGCCAATACCGTTAATAGTGCAACGATTAACAACACTAAAAAAGGACGTTTCAACACCCAACTGCCCCAAACTGAGAACAGATTATTGCTTTTGTTCTTAAACATGATTATTTTGATTCCATTATTCAATAGTAATTTTATCTAAAGTGTTCAGTGCATCACTTTTAGATTCGATAAGTTCTGTGCCCTGCTGCTGAATAAATAAAGCAGGGATATGGGCAAGATTAGCAGCTTGTATGCCGTCTTTTTGACCCAAACACAATAATGCGGTATCCCAAGCATCGGCAATAGTTGGGTCTTCATGTATAACCGTGACTGACACTAAATCATGAGTAATTGGCCGTCCGTTGCGTGCATCTAAGATGTGACTATAGCGCTGCCCTTGATAATCAAAATAATGATTATAAGTACCGGAAGTCATCACGGCCATTTGGGTATCCTTAGGCATGGTGATTCTTTTTTGCATGTGCATATCGCCGGGCAAAGGTCTTTCCAAAGCGATACGCCAAGCTTGTTGATCGGGCTTAAAGCCGCGAGTTTGGAGTTCACCGCCGATTTCTACTAAATAATCAGTAATGCCATGCTCTTCTAAAACGCGGCTAATTTCACCCACACTATAACCTTGAGCAATAGACGATAAATCTACTTTTAAATCCGCCTGGTGCTTGCGTAAATGACTGTCATCAATAATATCCAATTTAGCCATACCAATACGTGACTGTAATTTTTTAATCACAGCTTCATCAGGCATGGCCGGTGCCTCACCTCGAAAACCCCATAAATCAAACAACGGCTTCATGGTTAAATCATAACAACCTTGAGTGGCTACAGAAACGCTTTGCGCGATACGCACTAGCTTTACAATTTTGGAGCCCACTTCTTGGCTATCGGTATTTTCGGTGCTATTAAATACTTCAATAACGGCATCAGGACGGTAATTAGAGAGTTCTTTATCTATGACATCTAGTTCATTTTTAACAGCACTGGCAACTGCTGTGTTATCAATCGGTGTTTTTGACCAATAACTAATATGATAAGTCGTACCTTGAGCAGCCCCTTCAAGTTTTTGTATGCTGGGGCCTGAACAAGCGATCAGTTGGCTAAACATAAAAACAACAAGTCCTGTTAATAAAAGCTGACTTTTCTGAGTTGATTTTTTAATACTTCTGATGGTTATCTGTTGATTCATTTTCATCGCTAGCAGTTACTTTATTATTACGATATGAACTTTCTTAGGCCTACACACTAGAATGAACTGTGGGGAGTAACAGATTCATAGCAGTTAAAGAAATAGAGCGATTAAAAAAGTGGCTAAGCTCGGCATTATAAAGGTATTGTGCTTTGATTTCTGAAAATGCACTTTTTAATCGTAACTGATGTTACGCAGCCATTCAGCGGTTTATAAAAAAAATAATGAGGTCGCTATCGCGACGATTTTTTTAATCGGGTATTCGCACCCGAAGGCGAGATACTTTCTTTTGCGCAGCCTTTAGAAAGTATCCAAAGAAAAGGCGGCTCGATTGCAGCTAGCTCCTGCGCTCCTCGGTTTTGTCGGGGGTCGGTAGAGAGGGCGTCCTGCCCTCCTACCGACGCGCGGCATCCATGCCGCGCCCCTTCGGGCTAATCCCAACAAAACCTGCGGTGCTCGGCGCGGCAAACGATAACAAAACAACCTTACAGCGTTACATCAAATATTATATTATTTCTAGCTTGCATAATTATCAAACCTTCCCAGCTATTGCTTTTAGAGCTGCCTTGCTAAAACATAGACATATTGCTGGTTTATTCAATGTTCAGGTTATAATGAGCACCATAAATTAAGTGACACTATT
>CAMDNJ010000192.1 GCA_945902915.1 Crenothrix polyspora
TCTGGCTTTTTATAATTAGATAATAGGGCGTCAATTAAAGCGTTAGGTAATAATGATTGTGTAGTCATTTTTATTCCATTTCTGAAAATTACAGTTTCCTGCAAAATGTCTATTTACACAAAATTTCTTACACCCTCATTTTTAGTTTATTAATATCCTTCCCTCTTTTTTGTGCTAGTTTAACTTGGCGTTTGAAAAGGTTTGTTTGCTCAATATAGCGAGTCATTTTTCATCAATCCAACTTGCAAAAAGTTCATCGGTATTATTAAATCTGTCACTCGTTCCTTTATCTAGTTCTCGTAGTGCATTTTTGAATTCAGTCGTTGGTTGTCGTAATTTAGGTGCAAAAGGAAATTTATAATCTGTCACTGTCTGGTTAAGGAAAAGACGAATAGCCTCGGCAACAGTTAGTCCCATAGCAGAAAATACACTTTCTGCTTCATCTTTTAATTCTTGCGATACTCTACTTTGAACAATAACTTTAGTCATAAATGCTTCCTAAGTTTAAATGGTATTTAATAAGAGATGATAATATTAGATCTTTTGATTGCAAGTTGCAACTACAGAAAAAATTAAGTAATCAAGGGGCCAGCTTGATTTATAGTTAAGTGTTAGCTAGAGTTTTCAGGCCAGTAAGAACAATCAATAAAAGATCAACTCCCCACATAGCGCCGGTTAAACCATTCCCCACTAGTGCCAGAATTGAAGTCAGCTAAGAATTCAATGAGTTCTAAGAGCCAAACCACAGGCACTAACTCGAAAGTAGATCCCTTAAAGGGTTATATTGCCAAACTGGATAATAGGAATGTATTTCCACTCGTTAGTGAAAAAGATATTGAGATTGAAAGGAAAAGACCCGATGGTCTGGAGTCTATTGCCGAAGAAAATGGCTTTTTTCTGGAAAATAAGCGATAAAATAATTGGCTGGGGTTGGAGAGAATTCGGCGTAACGGATTTAAGGCTTTTGTAAAATATTTTAGCGGCGAAAACTATCTTGAAAACATCGCTTATAAGCGTTCAAGTTCTTCGGAAATCGCCTTAACGGTTGCTAATATCTGTACTTCAGTATGCTGGCAAGACATAAAAAACCGTAAACGGGCTGATTTTTCTTGCACCGCAGGGTAAATAATCGGCTGTACATTAATGCCTCGCACAAACATCGCAGCAGAAAGGCGCACAGCTTTAACAGAACTTCCTGTAATAACTGGAATAACGGCTAAGCCATTGCTACTGCCGGTATTAATGCCTGCGGCTTGTGTTTGCTGAAAAAAGAATTGGCCTCTTGCTTGTAATGCTGAAACACGCTCAGGTTCGCGTAATAGGCACTGTAGTGCTGCAAGGGAGGCCGCAGCAACAGGTGGTGATATACCAACGCTATACAGAAACCCGGGAGCCATAAACTTTAGCTGCTCAACTAATGCTGTTTCGCCTGCTATATAACCCCCGCAGCCAGCAAGTGATTTACTGAGCGTGCCCATCCATATATCGACATCCCTACCTTCGAGTCCAAAGTGCTCTCGAATGCCTAATCCAGTTTTACCCATTACTCCGAAAGAGTGAGCCTCATCAACCATTAGAAAGGTTTTATGTTTGCGTTTTATTTCAACAAAACGCGGCAAATCTGGATAATCACCATCCATGCTATAGATGCCTTCTAGCACAATAAGTACGCGCTCAAAATGATGACGTTGTTCTGTAAGAATACTTTCTACTACGGCGCTATTATTATGCGGGAAGGGAAGTCGTTTAGCGCCAGAGAGCGCGATACCCTGCAGAATACTGTTATGAATAAATTCATCATGCAAGATAAGATCTTTTGGGCCGAATAAGTGACCGATAGTGGTTACATTGGTTGCATGGCCACTGACCAAAACAAGTGCATCATCAACCTTATAAGCTTTAGCAATAGCCTGTTCTAATTCCCTATGGATAGGGCGTTCGCCAGAGACGATTCGGCTTGCTGAAGCCGATGTTCCGTAGGTATCTATCGCTTTTTTTGCTGCCTCATTAATAGAGTTGTGTCCTGATAGTCCTAAGTAATTGTAGCTGGCATAATTAATATATTCTTGACCAGTTATTTGGGTGGTCGCACCAGCAATTCCTTCATGTAATTTGAAGAATGGACTTTCAATATTTAGTCGTGCAGCGCCTTCATTAAGGATACGGATTTGCTGGTAGCCTGGATGTAAATGAAAGCGGTAATTTTTTTCTGGGATTTTAGTACTGCTAGAAGGTAAACCGATAAGTGCGGTGTTATTTTGTGGCTCAGTTTGCTTAATTCGGCGATCAAGAGTCTGGTTAATAATTCGTTCTTTAATTTTAGCTGACAGCCCAGGGAGTACTTTATGTGGCATAGTCTTTGATTACTTAGATTCTATAAATCAGGGGGCTAAAATAATAGACTGACTGACTGACTGTAATTCAATTGCCCAGTAGCTCTAGTTTAATTTTTTATTTAATTATAACACTATCAAGTAAACAAAACATAACCTTACTGTCTGATATTTATAATTTGAGTAAGTTGATATATTACGAACACATTGTATTTTTTGATAAACAACGGACGGCAACTTATTGAAAGTTTTGTATGTTTTTCATAGAGCCTAGAAATAATAAAATTCTTTTAAGTAAAGAGAGATAGGGAAATGAACAAAAAAAGATCTTATTACTGGAACATATCTTATATTGCCGTTACTGCGATAGTTCTTATGCTAAGTGGATGTGCTAATTCACCCACAACTGAGAATGCTAAATCACCAGTTATTGACCACCCTACAAAAAAATTACAGTTTAGCGGTATAGCTGGTGTTGCTTGTAATCAAGATAATGACTGCAATGGTGCTCTTTTATGTATAACAAAGTGGGCTACTAGTACAGTTAAGCCAAACAAAGAAGTTAAAGTCTGCATGTCGTTGGATGATGCTGATAAGGCACCGACAATCATAGACAGTCATTTAGATATCAAAGGCATTAATGCGGAGTGTCAAGCTAGTGGTTATCCCATATTTTGTGTAAGTGACGGTTAATTACCAGACGAGCTTACTGGCTAAGATAGATGTGTTATATTTCATCAAAACCCTAGAGTAGGGTAGCTCGGATGATAGAGAATAACGTAAAAATCGTAGATAAAAGTCTAATTTATAATAATGAAATTTCAAGAATGTATAAACGATAGTTGCATCAGCTAAATTGACTCAAGCTATGACTGGTGCAGGTGTATTAGGAAAGCCTCAGATATGGTTTGTTGAGAAGCGGTAATTAGAGCATTTCGGAATAATCTTAAAAACCATATTCAATACCAAAGATACCTGTATTGAAACCTATTGAGCCATAGTGGGTATTCCAATCAGTGGTTGGCACATGAGTTGAATAAACACTAGAGCCAAATGTGTAATTAGTAGCAATGTTTATTTTTATCATAAAAATGGTTTGTTAATTAACTGCGATAGTCTTTTATCCGGCGAATTCAACTCTGAAGTGCAATTCTAGTATTCATGCGGCTTGTCGTTTGTCGACG
>CAMDNJ010000193.1 GCA_945902915.1 Crenothrix polyspora
ATGGTTATGGGTTGCGCGTTTTTATAAAACGCTCAAACTAGCGGCTGATGCCATCGCCGGTGGTAAAGTTCATTTAAATCAGCAACGCACTAAACCCGGCAAAGAAGTTAAAATAGCTGCGCTTTTGACTATATCTAAAGATAACTGTCGCTGGGATATCACCATCATCGCTCTTTCAGCTCAACGTCGCTCTGCTAAAGAAGCCGTCTTGCTCTATGAAGAAAGCACTGAAAGTTTTGAAAAGCGCCAACAACAAATCTTATTGCTACGTACAGAACGCGAGCTCTTTGATTTTAGTGGTCACGACCATAAACCCAACAAAAAAGAACGTCGCTTAATACATCAATTTAAGGTGACTTCTGAATAAATGCCTAAACTCATCAAAACAATAATACTGCCTTTGCCCCATCGCTATTAAAAATAGAAAGTCCTATTCTATTATTTCCACTATGATAACAAGCACAATTAACTTTACTAAGGAGATGTCCATGTCTTTGCTAGCCCCGTTTACCAAAAAATCAAAACTTAATACCACCATAAACCTAACAGAACAGGCGCGTAAAAGCGATGGCAATAGCCAAGAGGGTCTTTTTAAAGCCGCTTATCAAGGCTATGCTGAAATTTTACAAGATGATGCTTTACGTGCTGAAACTTTATATCACTGGGGTTTTGCTTTATTTCATCAAGCCAATACCAAAACAGGAGAAGTAGCCGCTAATCTTTATCAAGACGCCATAGAAAAGTTTTCTTTTTGCATGCTTATCAATCCCAACTATTTAGCCGCAGCAATTAATAGCGGTGTTGCTTATATGGATTTGGCTAGACTTAATAAGGCTAATGCAGATGATCGCTTATACTTATTGGCTAAAAAGCAATTTGAAAAGGCCAATATCATTCAAGCCGGCACCGCTGCTTATAATTTAGCCTGTATTTATGCTATGCAAGGCAATATTGAGGCTTGCTTAGCCGAACTTCAAGACGCCAGGCGTAAAGTGACACTACCGGTTATTAGCGACATTTTAAATGATCCTGATATGAGCACCGTAAAAAACCAAGCTTGGTTTACTTCGTTCATAGCAAGCTTAAACCAAGATATTAAAGATGCCGAAGCTAAACGTGAAGCCGAAGTTGAGGCCAAAATAATCGCCGCCGAACTAAAAAAGCTGAAAAAAACAACTAAAGACGATCTTTTCTATTAAATAATATAGGATATACTCTAACGCTCAAATACTAAGCTCTCCCAACAAACCTAAGGAAGACTAATGGAGTACCTAACTCAATTTATTGATTTACTTTTACATCTCGACAAATCGCTTAGCACGGTAATCCAAACCTATGGTTCAAGTACTTATATAATTTTATTCGTAGTGATTTTGTGTGAGACAGGCTTAGTGGTACTGCCTTTTTTGCCCGGAGATTCATTGCTTTTTGTAGCAGGCGCTTTCGCTGCCAAAGGTGATATGGATATTGCCACCTTACTTGTAACGCTAAGTGTCGCTGCCATAGTCGGCGACTCTATTAATTATGAAGTAGGGCGCTTAATCGGCCCGAGACTTGCCAAACGAGAGCATAGCCGATTCATCAATAAAGAACATCTTGCCAAGACTCATCTGTTTTATGAAAAATATGGTGCAAAGACCATCATTATTGCCCGCTTCATCCCTATAATTCGTACCTTTGCACCCTTTGTGGCTGGACTAGGTGCTATGAGTTACAAAAAGTTTATTCAATACAACATGATTGGTGGCATAGCTTGGATAGCTAGTTGTTTATTTTCAGGCTATTTATTCGGCAATATAAGCTTAGTTAAACAAAATTTTACCTTAGTTGTGTTCGCGATTATTATCATCTCACTAATTCCGGCTGTTGTTGAGTTTATTAAGCATAAATATATGTCTAAAACAGCTTAATAAATCACCTAGGTCGGGTTAGCGATAGAGACTGTGAAAGTATTATGATTTTAGCTTCCCCCTTTGTAAAAGGGGGACTGAGGGGTTTTTTTTTAAATCATAAGTTACTGATATTTTATGATTAGTTTTAATAGACCAAATCTCCCCTAACCCCTCTTTGCTAAAGAGGGGAAATAAAATGAATACTTTCACAGTCTCGATAGCGTAACCCGACATTGCGTAGCACGTGGACTAGCTCTAACAGAATCAACTCCAGAATAAAAATATCGTGTAGCTTGGATAAGCAACGCGCATCCAAGCTACAGATCACACTGCTACAACTCTATACGAATACCCAGTTCAATAACACGATCTACGGGTATTTTAAAAAACTCTATAGCGCTAGCTGAGTTATGAAATAGAAAGCGGAATAAAGCTCTACGCCATTTTGGCATAGGGCTTTTATTTCTAAAGGACAATTGTTCACTACCAATGAAAAAAGAAGCGTTTTTAGGATTAATCTCCAAGCCTTCCTTAGCACATAATTCTAAAGCACGCCGCACATCTGCAGTTTGTTTGAATCCGTAATATAACTTGACCCTGAAAAAATTGGCATCCTTGCCAAAAACCCTAATTTTAACGAGGTTTTCCTCATTAACGTAAGGTTCATTTGTGGTTACAATGGTCAAAACGATAATACGCTCATGTAAGACATGATTATGCTCTAAATTGTGCAGTAATACCTGAGGCACACCGTGCAAACTTCGAGTCAAATAAATCGCAGTACCTTCAACTTTAGCAAGCTTACTGCTGACTTTTTCTTCTAAATCCTCAAATAAAATCTTTCTTTCATCCATATATTGTGTGAGTAATGCCCTGCCTTTAATCCAAGTGGTTAAGATTAAAAATAACACAGCACCTACGACTAAGGGCAACCAACCACCTGTTGGAATCTTTAAACTATTAGACGAAATAAATACAGCATCTATGGTTATAAAAAACGATAAAAACGCCACACTGGTATATTTATTCCATTGCCATAACCCTTGAATAACAATAAAAGACAATATGGTGGTGGCCAACATGGTACCGGTAACAGCCAAACCATAAGCTGAAGCCAAAGCCGTGGAGGATTTAAAGCTAAGTACCAATATAAAAACAGCGACCATTAATAACCAATTAACCGCAGGCACATAAACCTGCCCTTGCTCTTGTCCTGAGGTATGTAAAATAGTCATACGCGGGCAATAGCCCAATTGTACCGCCTGCTTAGTCATAGAAAAGGCACCAGAAATAACTGCCTGCGAGGCAATTACGGTCGCCAGTGCGGCTAATATAAGTAGAGGGTACAGCGCCCAAGTCGGCGCTAATAAAAAAAAAGGATTTTCAATTGCTTCTGGATGCAAGATTAATAAAGCACCTTGGCCAAAATAATTAAGCAACAAGGCTGGAAATACAAAACCAAACCAAGCATAACGGATAGGTTTTAAACCAAAATGCCCCATATCAGCATACAGCGCTTCTGCACCCGTGATGGCTAAAACTACGGCACCCATAATAAAAAAACTATGCCAGCCATATTCCAGCAATAAAGAAAAGCCATAATAAGG
>CAMDNJ010000194.1 GCA_945902915.1 Crenothrix polyspora
TAAAGCTCAGTGAGCGGCACGCCCCTTACCTCAACGTTAGAGGTTCTTATGCCATTCAACGAAACGCCCGTCGAAATCCGCAGCCGTGAATACTGGTTCAAGATTGTTGAGTTCCTCCAGCAGAACTGGGCACTGATCGATGAAACCCCAGACAGCTGCACAGTATTTTTCTTTGGTGACACGTCCGGTGTCTTTGACCGACTCTCTTTTCCTTCAGTCGCCGAAGCTGAAACAGCACTTCGCAGAAATGGCTTTGCACGCTTTTCGGAGGACAAGAAAGCCCAAGAGTTTATTGCCATTCCTCAGCCGCCATTTCAAGAGCAACCGCACCCCAACGGGCCAATATCTTCCTCTGGGAAGTTCTGGCGTTGAAGGTGCTCTATAAACGCCACCTCTAACATGGCGCTCAACCTCGCTCCCTTCGGTCGCTGGACGCTGCGCGATAAAGCCGCGCAGCGCCGGTTCGCTCTACGTTATGTGTAAGTTCAGGTTGGCATGAGTCGAAAGAAATTCATAGAATCTCAAGGTGCCACATGTCGCAATTGGCAGTGGAGCTGGTCATTCATCAATGAAAAAGAAAAGATAATTATTTTCGGAGCCTGGGACATCCACACAGAGGGAAATACTTCGCTTATTTTCAGTGAGGACTGGCAAACACTCGATGGTAAAAAACAACCTGGATATAATCAGTCGAGAGAGCATATTCGTCTAATTGAAGAGGAAGAATTTCAATTAAAAACCTTTCGAATGAAATACTCAGATGTCAAAAAAGGTGAAGATGGTGGTGGCCCTGCCAAAATTGAAAGCTTTGATCCCAATTTAATCTCTAAGTCATTAAAAAAAGTTGGAAGGAATTGGTATGCTTCTGATAACACAATAAGCAACACTCTTCCCGAGGAAGTTGTAGCACCAGAGTATTATTTTGAGGGTGCATCAAAAAAAGTGTCCGTTAACACTTATGAGCGAAATGCCGAAGCCAGAACAAAGTGCATTAAACATCACGGTTACGCTTGTGCAGTTTGTTCCTTTGATTTCAAAAAGTTCTATGGCGCAATTGGCGAGAACTATATTCATGTCCATCACGTTGTTCCTTTGTCTGAAATCAAAAGAGAATATGATTTAGACCCAGTGAAAGACCTTATTCCTGTGTGCCCAAACTGCCACGCAATAATACACAGGACTCAACCAGCATTAACAGTAGAGCAGTTGAGGCAACATTTGGCTAGCAGTGGACAAAACACATAACATGGCGCTCAACCGGAGCGCGGTTATAATGCGGTTTTGTTTTTTCAGCTTTCCGTGCCGCGCCCGGTTAGCTTTACGTTAGGCTGCTTAGTTCGGTAACTGAAGCATATTCTTAAACAACAGGAAGACATAAGTATGTTCACAAAATTAAAAACTCACATCCCAATATTAGGTTTGCTGACAGCTTCATTACTTATGGGTTGTCAAAACCAGTTAAGTTAAAGGGGTCAGACCCCATTCTTTCCATTCATTTGTTTTACATTCATTGGGCTTTATATCAATAGCCTATATAATAAGCCCATCTTATATTCCTCAGGAAAGAGACCATGAAAACTGTAAATGTCAGCGGTTTAAAAAACAACCCTAGTGAAGCATTGAGAATGGCTAACACTGACTTAGTGTTGATAATGAATAGAAACGAACCTGACGCTTTAATGGTTGGGCTAAAATCATCAAACATAATTGATATGCCAGGCGTTCGTAAAGCCTTAGCAACTGCTTTATTTAAAGAAGGTGATTTATCCCTAGCACGCGCAGCTAAACTGGCTGATGTGCCCTTGGCTAGTTTTATCTCGCATATATCAAGACTAGGTGTGCCGGTTATTAATCAAACAGAAGACGATGTAAGGCAGGATTTAGATACATTGGATCAGTGGTTAAAGGAAGCCTAAGGCTTTATGACACGAATTGTTATTATTGATTCTAGCCCCTTAATAGGCTTAGCCATAGTCGATGGTTTACAGTGGTTGCCGGCTATTTTTGGCACTGTTTACTTACCTGAATCAGTAAAGTGGGAAGTACTACCCGATAAAAATGCACCAGGTAAAACAGCTATCGCACATGCTATTGAAATCGGCTGGTTAACTATTTGGCCTGAACCAATCAAGCCATTATTAGATATTGATCTTGATGCTGGTGAAACGGATTGCATCAATGTAGCCTTAGGTCATCCTGATAAATCTTTATTGATTATGGATGAGCGTGCCGGGCGCGCCGTAGCCAAAGAGAAGGGATTGAGCGTTACCGGCACTGCCGCTATTATTGGACTTGCCAAAAAACAAGGCTTGATACCTTCAGCAAAGGCAGTTTTTGAACGACTACATAATTCTGATTTTCGCATTTCTGCGACCGTAATTAATTTGATTTTAACGAGTGTTAATGAGCTATAAAATTTAATTAAATCTTTACCAATAAGACC
The DNA here is from genome assembly GCA_945902915.1 of Crenothrix polyspora. GTDB lineage: Bacteria > Pseudomonadota > Gammaproteobacteria > Methylococcales > Methylomonadaceae > Methylobacter_C. The sequence goes on from CAMDNJ010000194.1 coordinate 2,444, forward strand.
TGATCTTAATCAAATAACAATCTACGGCCCTAGAAAGAAAGGGGTCAGCCCCCTTTCCTTTTCTGCTTGTTTCATTAGGTTTTTAGCGTGGTGAGAAAGGTCACCAAACGGTGCATATCGGTATAAGGCTCAACGCCATTGTGGGCACTGGTAAGTTGAGCCAGTTGTTCTGCACGTTGGGTGGTCGCATGGGAATAGTTGCAAGTTTGTTGATAGTAACCGACCCGGCCTTTGTCATAATCAAGCAGGTATTGACGTAGTCGCTGGTAAACGACGTCGCGGTGCAATGGGGCAAGTACGTCTTCGAAATGTAATAACAGCCACAATTCAAAGCACGGTACCGAAGCGATGGCTTGGAAGCTGACAGGTTGCTTAAGATCATTGCGCAATTTGCCATTCAGTGCCGCTGCTTTGCCAAGCGCTTGGTGATAGGTGATGTGATCGTCACGGTCAAAAACGACAAAAACTTGTTCAAAGGCATGGGGTTCAATGTATTTATTCTCGTCGCCGTTTTTGAGCAGGTGTTCTGCGTACTCCACCACTTGCAAAGGTGACGAGCCATATTGGCTGTGTTGTACCTGCACGTTAGTGGTGCTTAACCGAAACTTAGTGCGGATTTCATTTAAGTAGAGCGGTTCGGTTTTGCTCCCTTCACTAACAATGAGAATACGATCATAGCCTTCACGTCGGCTTAATTTACGGGCCAGTTGTTTGGTTTGTCGTGCTTTGGGTTGATTGTCTTTTCCCATGTAAAGCTACCGGTTAGTCTGCCGCTTGAGTGAGTAAAGATGGGTCATTAAAAAACGGCACGGCACCATAGCGTCCGGTTAAGTAGCCACGCTCCCAGGCTTCATTTTCTCGTGGACTGAAATCGCTAAGTGGATATAATCGAGTGGCTTGATCATTATCTTTTTCAGTGAACCAGATTTGGTCGCGTCTAAACAAGGTTCGATCGAGCA
>CAMDNJ010000195.1 GCA_945902915.1 Crenothrix polyspora
TCGAGTATTGATCAGGCGTTAAAATTTGCTCTAAAATATTGCCTAATTGATATTCGCCCAAAATGCCACGCGTTTTGACATTTGCCAATACTTTCTTTAGATCACCCACCCCAATTGCTAAGGTTTGCATTTCACCTAAACCTTTATGAACTTGTTCTAAACGATCACTGACTTGTTTAAAAGACTCGCCTAAACGCTTTTCTAAAGTGCTTTGTAACTTTTCATCAACCGTTTTACGCATTTCTGATAATTGCTGAGTATTATCTTCTCTGATTGATTTAAGTTGTTTTTCAATAACGTCTCTGATGTCAGTAATATTAGTTTTTGCTTGCTGTGTGGCATCCGCTTGTTGTTTAGTAAGGTCAGAAAACTTCACACCTAACTGAACATTAAAGTCATTAATACTGTGAGAGAATTTCGTTTCAAAAGACTTTAAGCCATCAGTCAATTCTTGCCTATTGGCTTTAGCATCAGCCTTAATGGTCTCTTCAAAATTAACCAGTTTTAAAATAGTCTTTTCCCTAAACTCATTTTGCTGCTGATTTAAGGCATGATTAGAGGCATTAAATGATTCAGTAACGCTATGTTTAAACTCATTAGAATTCTTGATAATTTTTTCAAATAACTCATTTAAAGCCTTTAATCCATCCGTTAACTCTTGGCGATTTAATTTCGCATCATTGCTTATTGCCACTTCAAAAGAATCTAATTTTTGAATGGTTTTGTCCCTAAAATCATCTTGTTGTTTGTTGAGTGTCACCGTTGATGCTTGAAATGATTCTGTAACACTGAGTTTAAACTCATTAGAATTGTTCATGATTTTTTCAAACAACTCATTTAAGGCTTTTAAGCCATCCGTTAACTCTTGGCGATTTGTTTTAGCGGCCTCTTGCATATTCGTATCAAAAGCATTGAGTTTAGAAACAATATGCTCTCTAAACTCATCTTGTTTACGATTAAGTGCTTCATTAGAACTTTGATAAGACAACAACACGCTTTGCTTTAACTCACTGGCATTGGAATTTAATTGTTCGGTTAAATGACTTAGTGCGCTTTTAAAAGCTTCTAATTGCTTATGCTGACTGTCACTATGATCATTTAGGCGACTTAACATCATATCTTGAAAGCCCTTGAAAGCATCAGTCTGTTCTCGTCGATTATCTAAACTAACCTCTCTTAGTTCTTTACGAGCATCAGTAAAACCTTCTTTTAAATTACTTTCGTGCGATTGATGAAAGCGGATCAGTTCCACTGAGCCAGTATTTGAATTAATTTTAAGCAGACTATTTATACGCATTAAAATCAGTATAGAGACAACAAGCACTCCAACTATCAATAATCCACTTACAGCCACTACCAGCACCAAAGGTTCAGTCATTTTTATATTCCATTGTTGATTTGTCAATTAGTGTCGAATAAGAAAATCATTCCAGTTCCAAGCGTATTTCATAATCCTCTGGTGGAGTACGTTCAATTGGATCATCAGCCAAACAGCCGGCTGTCGCTTCAAAAAAGCCAATTGGCCAGCCGTTGGCATCTGTTTCAACCGCTGGTTTAGCCTCTGATATATCCAACGGCTATATAATCACTTCTACAGCATGATGTTGAAGTTCTTCAGGAATACTGATTGTACTAGGTGCATCGTAATAAATTTGACGTATAGGTTGCATTTGCTTGCCTCTTATTAATAACAGGTAATGATGGGATTTAATTTACAAACTGTTAGGAAGCAACGAAGAAAACAACCTATTTAACGTTTTAACAAGTTCATCTTCATTAGCCATCGCTGTTTGTACATTTCCTATATTTGACCGACTTGCGTGTGCTAAGGCATTTCTAATGTTACGCAATAATTTATAATCTACGCCCCCACCGTCTGATCGACTTTGTAGGTCTTTTTTAATTTGATCACGAAAACCGTAATCTTCAGTATCAGCAGAGGGAGAATTTAATTTTATATGTCGAGTAATTAACGCTTCATACCCCAAAGAGGCGGATCTAACATAATCACCTTGTTGTAAATAAAACAGAGCTTTCTCACGCTGACGCAAATAGATATTATCCTGCTCTACCCAGCTAATACGTTCTTTTAAACTTTCTTCAAACAAACTTGCAATACCGGGCAATCCTTTGGATTTAGTTTCATCTTTGAATTTTCTTAGCGGACCACGCGCCTGCGTAATGTTTAAATTATTCTCGAAAAAAGCCGCTTTCTTTAATAAGCCAGCAGTTTCAGAATTAAGCCCCTCTCGTTTTAACAACTCACTAAAAGGTGCTATATCACCGGTTTTATCAAGTCCCTGAAGGGCATTAATCCAATCCGCTATTTTTAACAGGCCATCTAATCTTAATACCGGAGCAAATTGGTTGATATCTGACTTTGGTATCAAATCAAATGCACCATAATAAATACCCGCCATCGTCACTTTTTTTGCAATCTGTAAATACATAGCACTCAATAAGCCGAGCATGGGTAAATGTCTTAAGCCATGTGTTAAATCTAAAGAGACTTTATCACCTTGTGCAATATCCTGAGCCATTGCTTGAAGTATTTGCACCTGCCCATCCGTAGTATCACCGTATGAAATCAAGCGTAATTGACAATCAACCGCAAAATGTTCAGAAATTGATAATTGATATGTATCTAATAATTCCTGAGTCACCGCATTAGTATCTACTGCAGTCATTAACTCCTCTAAATGATTAGCGTCTTGTGAGAGTTCACCACACATAACATCCCACATACTGCCCGACGTACCCAATATTATTAATTTATCGGGGTTAATAACGTCCTTCAAACCTAAGGAAAAGAAACTTGTTGTTCGAGTAACGCCTTCACCGAAATCATAAGTAGCCGTTCTATAACGACCATCTGTTCGTTGTGATTTACCTAAAAAACTAATCAATGTATGTGGCATATAAACTCCATTAACGCTTAACAATATAAATAAAAGTGGGATGTAACTTCACCTTTGAATATTGTGCATTACTGACGTTAAAGTCCATCTCAGCAATAGTCTCAAGTTGCTTTGGCACACCTCTATCAAACGGAAAAGGTTCTTTGGTTTTTGATTTCCAATAACCAAAGCCCTGATCAAAACGAATATCCCATAAAGTGCCATCATCCCATTTTAAAGATAATACCCGCGCATGAGGCAGATCATGAGCCTGTAGCTCAGTAAACACAAAACTACCATAGCCAGCCCTAAAAAGGCACTCAATCACATCTTTTCGATCTTGAGCATCTTTCCAATCATGCTCTGAAAAACGAGGAAGATTTACGTTTCGTAAATCAACTGGACAGGTATGAATGTGGAACAATCCATCAACATCAAACTCACCCACTAACTTCTTAAGGGCTAATAAAACTATCCTCAAAAAAATGACTGTATCAGGTG
>CAMDNJ010000196.1 GCA_945902915.1 Crenothrix polyspora
CGCATTTGTGATACTTGTAATACGCCTTCAATCATAGATAAGGCATCAGTATCTAGCAGTTTGTTTTCGCGAGCTTCTCGCAGAACACCAAGAAGTTCATCCAAATCATGTGGCTCCCCAGAAAACAGTTGGCTAATTCTTTCTACCCAGCGTTTTCGGGGGGCGCTACTACTCGGAGGTTGATCGTCGCTCATGCGTTATTATCCTGTTGGTAAGGGTTGGCTATCGTTAAGGTATTTAAAATGGCTATTTCTTTGCTTTCCATTAATTCAGCTTCGTCATCTTCAAGATGATCATAGCCTAATAAATGTAAGACGCCATGGATGATAATATGCGCCCAATGATCAGCCAAGTCTTTTTGTTGTTCCAAGGCTTCTTTTTCTATAACCGGTGCACAGATCACTAAGTCGCCTAGTAAATCCAATTCAATACCTTCAGGTAGTTCTACCGGAAAGCTTAATATATTGGTAGGGCCTGATTTATGGCGATATTGCTGATTGAGTTCGGCGCTTTCTTGCTCATCGACTATGCGGACCACGATTTCAGTATCGGAGGGATAATCTTGCAGTGCCGCATCAACCCAGCCTTGTATCTGTTGTTCATCAGGCAAATTGTTAGCCTGATAAATGGTTTGAATTTCGATATAGTTCATGGTTTATTTAGGTGTTGCTCATAGTTTTCATAGGCAGAGACTATACGTTGCACTAAGGGGTGTCTGACCACATCTTTAGTATTAAAAAAAGTAAAACTAATACCTTCAACCTCTTTTAAAACGGTCAGCACATGCCGTAAACCGGACATTTTTTCTGAAGGTAGGTCAATTTGGGTAATGTCGCCAGTAATAACAGCCGTAGAACCAAAACCTAAACGTGTTAGAAACATTTTTATCTGCTCGGTGGTGGTGTTTTGAGCTTCATCCAAAATAATAAACGCATCACTTAAGGTACGTCCCCGCATAAAAGCCAAGGGTGCTACTTCAATAATGCCTTTCTCAAGCATTTTTTCGACACGATCAAAGCCTAGCATTTCGTATAAAGCATCATACAGCGGTCGTAAATAAGGATCGACTTTTTGTGCCATATCACCGGGTAAAAAACCTAGTTTTTCTCCTGCTTCTACAGCAGGGCGCACCAATATTATTTTTCTGACTTGTTCGGTTTGCAAGGCTTCAATAGCACAGGCAACAGCTAAATAAGTTTTGCCAGTTCCAGCTGGACCTACACCAAAGTTAATGTCATGGCTGACAATTTTCTTTAAATAGTCTTGTTGATTAACGCCTCTGCCTTTAATGAGGCCAAACTTGGTTTTGATAGTAATAGGAGGTTGTTCTGTTGCATCTGAGGCTATAGTTGATGTCGCTAATAAATCAGCGATGGATGCTTCTTGCATAGCTAAGTGTATCAGTTCAGCACTTAACTGCTCGTTTTCAGTATTAGCAAATAACAGCTGCATCAGTAAACAAGCAGCAGTTACCGAACTTTCTATGCCAGACACTTTAAATTGATTGCCGCGATTGGCTATCTCAACTTGCAATCGCGTTTCAATTTGTCGTAAGTGGCTGTCGAGTTGTCCACAAAAATTTGACAACCTGTTGTTATCGACTGGAAGTAGAATAAGTTCCTGTGAAATCATGGACATTTATCAGCTTAAATACTAATCTTATCAATGGTGGTATCGACCATACGACCACGTAATGAATTGGGCAGTGATTCGTTAATATAAACATCAACAAATTGTCCGGCTAAGCGCGGATGGCCAATAAAATTAACGACTCGGTTATTTTCTGTTCTGCCTTGCATTTGCAAAGGATTCTTTTTAGATTGACCTTCGACTAAAACCGTTTGTACCGTGTCTATCATGCTTACTGAAATAGCAGTGGCCATGTCATTAATACATTGCTGAAAACGCTCTAAGCGCAATTTTTTAACCTCAGCAGGCACATTGTCTGGTAAATCGGCGGCTGGTGTTCCAGGTCTTGGGCTATAAACAAAGCTAAAGGATAAATCGAAACCAATTTCTGTGGCAAAGGCTAAAGTTTCTTCAAATTCTTCGTCGGTTTCGCCTGGAAAACCAATGATAAAATCTGAAGATAAATAAATGTTGGGACGGACTAAGCGTAACTTACGAATAATTTCTCGGTAATCCTCGCTAGTATGTCCGCGTTTCATCATTTTTAAAATATGATCGCTACCGCTTTGCACAGGTAAATGCAAATGATCAACCAACTGAGGAATTTCAGCAAAGGCTTCAATCAAACTGTCGGTGAATTCCATAGGATGAGAGGTGGTAAAACGCAATCTATCGATGCCCTCTATCGCTGCCACATAATGCAGTAATAAAGAAAAGTCTGCAATATCACCATCGTCCATTAAGCCACGATAAGCATTAACATTTTGGCCTAATAAATTGATTTCGCGGACACCTTGCTTGGCTAAGATAGTAATTTCAGCAACGACATCATTTAAAGGACGGCTTATTTCTTCACCCCGCGTATAAGGCACTACGCAAAAAGTACAATATTTACTACAGCCTTCCATGATCGAAACAAAGGCTTTAGGGCCTTCGGCACGAGGCTCTGGTAAAGAATCAAACTTCTCAATCTCGGGGAAGGAAATATCAACAACGGGTTTGTGTAGATTGCGAACTTGATCTAACAACTGTGGCAAACGATGTAAGGTTTGCGGGCCAAAGACCATATCCACAAACGGTGCACGCTTTTGAATAGCGGCGCCTTCTTGGCTGGCCACACAACCGCCTACGCCGATAATCACATCAGGGCGCTTGTCTTTAATCTTTCGCCATTTACCCAGTGCTGAGAAGACTTTCTCTTGGGCTTTTTCACGTATGGAGCAGGTGTTAAGGAGCAAAACATCGGCTAATTTTGGATCATCGATTAATTCAAAACCATGCGAAGCTTGAAGTACATCACGCATTTTGTCAGAGTCATATTCATTCATCTGACAACCATTGGTTTGAATATAAAGTTTTTGTGCCATATCTTATTGGGGTACTCTTTGATGAACTAGTTGATTAAGTTGACTGTAGATTATGCAGACATGCTGTGAAACACAACATAGTGGCTATAAATAATAGTGTCACTTAATTTATGGTGCTCATTATAACCTGAACATTGAATAAACCAGCAATATGTCTATGTTTTAGCAAGGCAGCTCTAAAAGCAATAGCTGGGAAGGTTTGATAATTAAGCAAGCTAGAAATAATATAATATTTGATGTAACGCTGTAACGTTGTTTTGTTCTCGTTTGCCGCGCCGAGCACCGCAGGTTTTGTTGGGATTAGCCCGAAGGGGCGCGGCATGGATGCCGCGCGTCGGTAGGAGGGCAGGACGCCCTCTCTACCGACCCCCGACAAAACC
>CAMDNJ010000197.1 GCA_945902915.1 Crenothrix polyspora
CAGGCATTACAGATTATTCTAAATGCCTTTGAAATTGAATTAATGGAGTGTGCAGCATGATTAACAAAAAATTTGCAGAAGTATTAACGGCTTTGAGCTTAGATATTAACTCCGGTCTATCAACAGCCAATATCTTTAATGTAACCAAAGAGCATAAGGATAGCTTAATCACTGATCCTGAATCGTTAAGTAAGCTAATTTACAGCATCAGAGGTCAAAAGCTAATAACGACCTCTGACGGTAAAGTAAAGGTGCATCAAATTACCACACTAGGTATTAGAGAGCTTAACGACTTTAATCTATTGGTCGAGCTAGAAAAAGAGATAGAAGTGCCGGTTAATAACGCTGAACTAGCAACCATCACTTATCCGCTATCCATCTTAAATGATGAGATTGCAGAGCTTGAGGTTAACGAGGGCTTTGTACTCAATATGGCTGATGATGTAGAGAATGCTATGAGTATTATTTTGTCGTCAATGCGTGAGCTTAGCCAACAAAAACCTGCGCTACAAATAGTCCGCAAATCAGAAAAAATGGCAACACTTAGCCGCCTTGGTGCGCTTATGAGTGATGATATTAAAGCGGTCTTTGATGATATACGTCATGACCTTATGCAACTTGATGAGCGTGCGGCATGACACTCATAACAATACAAGAAGCAGCTAAAATCATGGGTACAAATCGAACAACGCTGTACGGTCGAATACATAGAAGTATTGGCTATCATTTCCCTAGCCCTGCTGGCAAAAAGGGCCAAACTTTAATGTACAGCAAAGCGGAGGTTTTAGACTTCAAGGCCCGCAATCCGACTGAGGAAAAAAAAGCTCCCAAAGCGTTTGTTTATGATGGCCTTAAACTTGAAATACTGCTGTTTTTACAGCCTAAGCTTAAGGTGGCTGCATGAGCGATCACTACAGCATCAACCCACTTAAAACTAAACGCTGCCCAACGTGCAGCAAAACGTTTGTCACTCGTTCGCGGTCACGCAAAAGCTGTGAGCTTTGTAAACCCGCCGGGCGTTATCATTCTAAGGCGTTTATGGATAAGATTTTATGAAAGGCCACATACAACCACGCGTTATCAGAGCAGGGCAAGCCTCCATCTATTTAGGTGTCAGTGAGCCTTATTTTAACGAACATGTACGGCCATTTGTAACAGAAGTCAGAGATGGCCCCAAGATAGTCAGCTTCGACAGGCTTGACTTAGATGCGTGGTGGGAACACCATAAAGCCGCGAACGGAAGGCCAGCACAGGAGAATCTAGCATGGCAAAAAGAACCCCAGGTCTTAGAAAGAAAGGTGAAATCTGGCACATTGAAAAAGTCATCGCCGGTCAGCTCATTCGACAAAGCACTGGAGAAACGGAACTCGACCAAGCAGAGCGCTATTTAGCGCTACTAATCGAGCAAAGAAGGAAGATTAAGATTTACGGGGAGCGGGTAGACAAGACCTTTGATGAAGCCGCCGCCCGTTATGTCGAAGAATGCAGCCATAAAAAATCATTAGAGTGCGATATTTTTGGCCTAAAAGCCGTCATGCCTTACATAGGGCATTTGCTTTTAAAGAATATTCACTATGGCTCATTTGATGAGTTTATCAAAGTAAGAAAAGACAAGGGCTTAGCCGCTGGAACTATCAATCGGGATTTTGCGGTAGTAAGGGGCATATTGTCACTCTGTAATAAGCTATGGCGTGATGAACAAGGGCAGCGTTGGTTAGAAACCATGCCAATGTTGCCGGTCATCCAAGGCGAGAAAAGAAAGCCTAGACCGATAAGCTGGGACGAGCAAGAAGTATTATTGAAATCCATCCCAGCTTATCTAGCAGAAATGGCCTTGTTTGCGCTTAATACCGGCTTACGGGATCAGGAAATATGCGGCATGAAATGGACGGATGAATGCAAGGTTAGTGGCCTAGATACCTCCGTCTTTATTATCACAGAAGAACGAGCAAAAAATAGTCACGAGCGCATTGTACCCTTAAACTCGGTAGCCATGTCTATAGTCAATAATCGACGCGGCAACGGATCTGATTATGTTTTTGCTTATCAAGGCAGAAAGCTAAATCGTATGACTAACAAAGCATGGCGAAAGGGTAGGGAGTCAGTCGAACTAAAAGAGGTAAGGATTCATGACTTACGACACACCTTCGGCATGAGATTAAGAGCCGTTGGTGTAACCTATGAAGATAGACAAGATTTATTAGGCCATCATGCCGGAAGAATTACAACGCATTATTCTAAAGTTGAAATACATCGATTGATTGAATGTGTCGAGTTACTTTGTGAGGCTAGAAAACCTGAATTGACATTGATTAGACGAGTTACCTAATTTGACAACCCCGTTACTAGCGTCTATATTTTGGCATCAACTTTAAGGAGTTATAAAATGAGCGCTATCACCTTTGATACACACAAATTCATTAGACGATTACGTGACGCAGGTTTTGAAGAAGATAAAGCCGAAGCGGTAGCAGAGGCTTTTCAAGAAGCACAGGCCGAATCATTACCCGTTACCCGCGATTATCTTGATGCCAGACTCTATGAAATGGAAAACAGAATGGTTAAATGGGGGATAGGTTTAGCTTTAGGCCAGTTCGCTATGATTGCCGCGCTGATTAAGTTGCTCTAATTTGACAACCCCCAAATGTTTCGAGTATGCTATGCCCTGTAGTTACATAACTACACGATATTAGCGTGTCGGAATCAAAGGCGTAAAAAACGCCGCTTAATGCGGTTTTTTTATGTCTATCGCTTTACCCTCATTATGGCAGGGTGCGCGAGGCAGTCGCAAGACTGGCCGGTTTCCTTTGTCCGGTACGCTAACCTCGTTCATCTTGCCACCATTGGATTAGCGTCTTCGGTGGCAGGTTTAAAACTTGTTTCAAAGGACTCAAAATGAACACTCTTGCATTAACTTTCCAAACTACTCAATTCGACATCGTAGACCGCAATGCTCAGCCTTGGTTAAGGGGTTACCAGATTGGTACAGCCCTTGGATACACACAAGGAACTCAGGCAATATCAAAGTTGTTTGATAGAAACGCCGACGAATTTACCGACACCATGACCGCCTTAGTTGAATTAGAAACCGAAGGTGGCAAACAACAAGTTCGAGTGTTCAGCTTAAGAGGCTGTCATCTACTCGCCATGCTATCCCGTACCAAAATAGCCAAAGAGTTCAGAAAGTGGGTGCTGGATATTTTAGACAATCAGTCATTCGGAAATACCGAACAACTGTCAACTAATCCTTTACAGTTGCCCGAAGCCAAAACCAAGAAAGCCCTAGCAGGTGGTTTAAGCCTAGATCAGCAAGACACCATCAAAGCGTTAGTCAATGGC
>CAMDNJ010000198.1 GCA_945902915.1 Crenothrix polyspora
TCATTAAGCGTTTTGCAGCATCTTTTGCTTTGATTAAATCGTGTTGTTTAGTTGAAGCTCGTTGCCAAAGCCCATCAACCTTAAAACGGCATTGCCAAACATTGCTACGTTCACGCTGATAAATGATGAGCGTATTTTCTAGTAAAACATGGGTGGTATTTGATGTTTTTGGCATGCCCTTAGTGTAAAACTAATGGTACAAAAGAACAATTAAAAGTGTGCAAGCGGTGTGTAAGCAAATTTCAGGCATAAAAAAAGCGATACACTTGTGTAATCGCTTGATTTTACTGCTGTATTTGGTGGGGCGTCCGAGGCTCGAACTCGGGACCCATGGATTAAGAGTCTAGTTAAACCAAAAATTGATAACAAACCATAATAACTAATAATATATAATTCAGTAAGATAGATTTTTTCAGAGTTGCCTGTTATTTTCATTTATTACCTATTTTTATATTGAATTGGGACAAAAATGGGACAGAGTATATAATAAAAACCTATAAATAAAGAGCCTTTGAAGGTGCATAAGCACTAACAAGACCTTACCAAAAACTTAATTCTGGGTTAAGCAATGGATGAAAGTATCACATCTGAAAGCCGATTGTTATACCCATAGGATGCAATCATGGCACGAATTAAAACCCGCACCGCTATAGATGGAACTGCACGCTATACAGCCGAAATTCGATTAAAAGGGTATCCAGCACAATCCGCAACATTTAAACATCTAACCAAAGCTAAAAAATGGATTCAAAAGACAGAAAGTGCAATCCGAGAAGGACGGCACTTCAAAACCGTAGAAGCTAAAAAACACACATTAGGTGATTTGGTAGACAGGTATATTAAAGACGTATTGCCTACCAAACCAAAACAAGCACCTGCACAACGCCCACAACTAGAACGCTGGAAAGCTCAACTGGGAAGCTATCTGTTATCCGATATATCACCGGCCTTAATTGTCGAAGTCAGAGACAAGCTGCTAACCGAACCAACACCACGCGGCAACATTAGAAGCCCAGCTACTGTGGTCCGATACATGGCAGCTTTGTCTCATGCTTTCTCAATTGCGGTTACTGAATGGCAATGGTTAGAAGATTCACCGATGCGTAAGGTTAAAAAGCCGAGGGACTCTAAAGGTCGAGTTCGATTTCTTGAAGATGAAGACAGGACGAAACTGTTAGAAGCATGCAAAGAATCTCCCAACAAACTACTTTACCCTTGTATTGTAATTGCATTATCAACAGGTATGAGACAAGCTGAACAAATGCACCTTGAATGGCAGGATGTGGATTTAAAGCATGGATTTCTAATCTTACATCAAACCAAAAATGGTGAGAGAAGACGCATAACATTATCCGGTCTATGTCTTGAACTATTAAGAGAACATGCCAAAGTAAGGCGGCTAGACACTAAGCTACTTTTCCCTAGTGATAGAATCCCCCAGAAGCCTATGGATTTACGTAAAGCTTTTGCCAATGCTATGACTGCTGCGCAGATAACCGATTTTAAATGGCATGACTTACGTCATTGCACCGCAAGTTATCTGGCCATGAATGGGGCTAGTTTAGCCGAAATTGCCGAAGTGTTAGGACATAAGACCCTTTCTATGGTTAAGCGTTACGCGCACTTGTCAGACGGCCACGTTTCGAATGTGGTTGCCAGTATGAACGCCAAAATATTTGGTGGCTTGTGATGACTGATGAACAAAATCCTAACGAGTGGTTACCTATTGAACGTCTTCTTTCTGAACATAATATTACAGCTATTGAAAGCATTGCAGTTGGAGGCTCATTACAGGTCTATGATGAATTTAATTCTCGAATATTAGCTAATGATCATGACGCTTCTGACTACCTTTCATTAGCCTTTGCGTTAAACCTTATAAATGAGAGAAAAAACAGATTAGACAAAGAAAGGCCTTATTTTCTTTATTATTCTGAATATGATGAATGGGATTCATTACATAGCCCTCTTAATGGCTTTGGATGGACTAGAAGCAATCTACCTACTCTACCTCCTCGTTGGCTAACACTTGTAAGATATCTAGGAGAAGGTACTGCAAAATTAGCAAAGTCTATTAAAGATGGCAGTTTGCAGATTTATAGCTTTAATGGTTTAACTTTGCATGCCAATGACAACGATTATTCAGATGTTAACTCTAAAGCTTTTGTTCTGAAGATATTGGCAGATAGACAGGGACGCATAAATTATCCGGAACCAGAATACGAGCATTTACATAATTATTGTACAAAAGCAGAAATACATTCACTTGAAAGATTTGGTTGGTACGAAGATTCTCTTCCACAATTTCACTCAATTGACCCTCACTACAGCCCGATTAATTTAGCATCGCAAGGAGAGTCAAGACCTCCGACTGAAGGACGTAAAGGAATAAACGGCTTACGTGATGCTGATGCAAAAGAATGGTTTGATGAGAAATCGAAAGACGATACATGGAGTATTGAAAATATGACTGAGCCACAAGTCATTAGAGCACTAAAAGCAAGAGAGGCAAATAAAACTAAAGATAAATTATGGTCCTCTGGCTTCACAGATTGGAATAGAGGGCAGAAGATATGGGATAAAAGAAAAGCTGGTAAAAAGCAGTTGTTGCCGTAGGTATATAATCCAATAGTGTGTTTTTTAGGGGCGGAATTATCCGCCTTTTTTTATGCGTACTATATTTATAAAGGCTTGAAAATACTGTGGATAACCACAGGATTAGACCCACAGTATTAAGGCCTATTTTTCACAATATATCTAGCAATAACAATTAGTTATGCTTTAGTCTTCTTAATGCTTACTAGAGCGTACAAAAATGGAAACACAGCAACAACAAATATACCAATACTTAACTGTTTCACAGTTTATTGAACAATATAAGGCTTTTACTCTCGGCGGCCTGCGTTCCTTAATTTTTAATGAACATCAAAATGGACTGGCTTCATCAGGTGCAATTATTAGGATCGGCAGAAAAGTTTTGATTAACGAAAACAAATTCTTCGCTTGGGTAGGCACTCAAAGTGGGAGTGCAAAATAATGACTAATCAATATATGCAAGTAGAAATGTTTGCCGATGAAGCACCTATAACCCCCACTAATCTTAACCTTGTTACTTTCACAAAATATACAAGTACGGGCCCTTTATCAAAGAGCTACTCGGTGGATGCTTCTGGTGCTGTTGTAAAGCAAGCGGCGGCTCAAATGCATACAGGAATAGCAGAGCGGATCACGATGCCTTTTGCTGACTTTGCAGAAGCGCTTAATCAGGCAACAGTTTCTCAAGCGTTTGGATACGGCACTT
>CAMDNJ010000199.1 GCA_945902915.1 Crenothrix polyspora
GGCATATGCAAACAACAGCGGTGATATTAGTTACGCATCATGATCTTGCACTATGGGGTCATGTAGGCGATACACGTCTTTACTATTTTCATAATGGGGTCATTCAACAACAAACGAGTGATCACAGCGTTCCACAAATGCTAGTCAAAGCCGGTGAAATTAACTTAGCCGAAATTCGTTTCCACGAAGATCGTAATCGATTGATACGGTCAATAGGCGGTGAAGAGATTGTCAAACCCTCTATAGAAAAGACAGCTATAGCGCTTCATCCTAGCGATGCTTTTCTACTTTGTACCGATGGTTTTTGGGAGTATGTATTTGAAGCTGAAATGGAAGATGATTTAAAGCAGGCGGCAACTACAGAGCAATGGCTACATCTTATGGAGCAACGTTTACTGGCTAGAGCGCCAAAGGGCAATGACAATTATTCGGCTACAGGCATTAGGGTAATGTAAATACGAATTAAAACTGATAAGTGCCGACAAAATTTTAAATACTAATTAAGGAGTTTCAAATGGCTTTAAAACGTTGTGATAAAGGTCACTATTATGACCCAGAATCTTATAGTGATTGCCCCTCTTGTGGTACGCATGATTTAGATCTGCAAACCACTCAAATGCGTGGCCCTGCAAGCACGAGTGATGCAGGCGTAACACAAGCAAGAAGTAGTTATAGCTCTAGCTCAAAACAACGCGATGCCGGTGTTACCGTTGCTATTGTGCGTAAGAAAATAGGAATCGACCCCGTTGTAGGCTGGTTAGTCTGTATTGATGGCCCAGAGAAAGGTCGTGATTACCGAATACGCAGTGAAAAGAATTATATAGGTCGTGACGCCAGTATGGATATTTGTATTAGTGGTGATGAAACCATTTCTAGAGAAAATCATGCGGTCATTAGCTTTAACCCTAGAAATGTAAAGTTTACGATTGCGCCGGGGACTAGTCGTGGACTTGTTTATCTTAATAACGATGAGGTGGGGGTGCCTGCTGAGTTAAAACCTTATGATTTAATTGAGATTGGTCAATGTAAGCTCTTATTTGTTGGTTTTTGTAATGAAAACTTCCAATGGGGTCAGGACTCTTAAACACAAAGATATTTTAGTATTTAGTGCGGACTCAATATGTGTCAGCAACTTTTAAAATTGGGATAAGCCTTTATCTCGCAGCTATTTTGTATGCAAAAACGGATGAGTCACATGAAAATAACTAGAATCTTTGCATTTTTACTGCTCGCTATCTTTATATCGGATTTTGCTTTAGCAAAGACTGACGTATCTAATTTCAGAATTAGCCAAGCGACAGTGCAATTACCTATCATTACAACTTGGCTAGATATAAGTGATGACCAAGGGCAATCTATCCCCTCTATTAGTCCTGAAAAATTATCTATTACGGTAGGTGCTGAAAAAGCCGATATTACATCCATTAAGCCCTTTGCCGAAACCAATCAAGGTACTGCCTTTATTTTTTTAGTGGATGTATCTAAATCTCTAAAGCCTAAAGATTTTATACAAATACAAAGCTCTTTAAATGATTGGGTTGCGGGTTTGAATGAGCATGATCATGCCGCTTTGATTAGCTTTGGGAGTCAAGTCAATGTGCTGCAAGATTTTACCCAGAATATAGATAGTCTAAAACAAACGGTCACTAAGTTAGCAGCAACTGATAATGAAACCTTTCTTTATCAGGGATTAACCAAAGCATTTGAATTGGGCCGAAGGCTTGACAAGACATTGCCCAAACGGCGAGTCATTGTTGTCTTAACCGATGGTATAGACGATGCAGCAGGTGGTGTCACTAAAGATGAGGTCTTCTTACAAATGGCTGAAAATAGGATTCCCATTTATGCCATTGGTTTTACTTTACCGCCATTAACTCAAACAAAAGAAAAGGGTTTAAAAGAATTAGGTGTCTTAGCAAGAACATCAGGTGGTCACTTTTTGAAGACTGATTCAATGCCGCTATCAGCTGCTTATACCCTACAAAAAGAACGCATAGCGCATAGTTATGAGGTAGCGATCACATGTGCCTCTTGTAAAGCAGAAGGCCAGCTGAATCGATTGAATATTAACTTAAATGCGGGGGATCGTAGTTTAAATGATGGTGTTGATATTAGGTTATTACCCCAACAAGAACAATCCATTAAAGATTCGATAACGGAGTTATCACAACAGGATAAAGTAAAGTTGTTCGTCGTTAAAATATTTACTGATTATCCTTACGTCGCTTGGCCTGCATTAGTCCTAATTAGTGCTTTACTCGTATGGCTGATCGTATATTTAATAAAAGCTAAAAGACACGCTCGTGAACTGTTATTGCGTCAAGAGATTGAAAACAAGGCTATTCATGAGATTGATGGCTCTGTAACTGTCGCTATCAAAAAAGTAGCTCCTCCAAAACTTCCAAAATACACATTGTCTTTTTCAGTTGTAACCGGTGAACAACAAGGCAAGACCTATGACATCCCCTTTAATGAAACTATGTTAATTGGTCGACTGACAAACTGTGATTTAGTTGTTAATGATAGTGAGACATCTGCCAATCATGCTGAAATCAGCCTTGAAAAAGGAATATTGGCGATTAAAGACTTAGGTTCAACTAATGGTACTGCCATCAATGGTGTGCCAATCCATACGGTACATTATCTTCAAGAGGGCGATCAGATATTAATAGGCCGAACGGAATTGCGCCTAAAAGGCTTGGTTGATAATTATGCACATTAATCAAGGTTGTATTTCCCATATTGGTCGCCGTCAAACACAACAAGATGCTTTTGGCTTTTCAGACTTTGAAGATGACGCATTTATAGCACATGGAGGTGTTATGGCTGTAGTTTGTGATGGGATGGGGGGCTTAGAAAAAGGTGATGAAGCAGCTGCCCTGGCAGTAAAGTCTATTTTAGATTGTTATATGGCAAAAACATCTGAGCAATCTATCTCAGAAGTATTAGATCAAGCCATTACAGTCGCTAATAAAGCAGTTTATGGATTAGGCCATAAAACTAATAATTTAAACAATGTGGGTACAACTTTAGCGCTAGTCGTTATTTATAAGGAGCAGTTATTTTGGCGTACTGCTGGTGATAGTCATATTTATTTAAAGCATAAATCTGAATTGAAGCAGCTTAATGTTGATCACACTTATGCTCAGGAATTACTGCAAAACCAAGAGAACAATAATTTTACAGAGGATGATGCGATAAATCATCCTAATGGCGCTGCTTTGGTTAGTTACTTGGGCATTGAGGATAACTTACAGGTGGGTAAAAATGAATCGCCCATT
>CAMDNJ010000200.1 GCA_945902915.1 Crenothrix polyspora
ATATTCATGAAAATATAGTGCTCACCATCAACATAAGAAAATTGTACTTTGGCTCTGACTAGGTCAGTATCTTTTAAGAAATCATCACCTTTTAGCGACTCATCTAGTTTTTGTCCGGTTTTAAGATTAGTAAAACGAATTTTATATAAGGTTGATGCGCCTCGTGAAGAAGGGCTTTTGGCATCGACATGCTTCACTGCATGAGGAATGCCATTAATTTCAACCACCATACCCCGTTTTAAATCACTTGCCTTGGCCACGCGTATCTCCTTAGTCAGTTAAATGGCTGTTACTCGATTAACGGCCTGTTTTGTAAAATGAGGGCTATATTATAACTCAAGTTGCCAAGTTGAGGCCGCCTAGAGCTGAGCTGGCTTTTTTAGACACGGCCCGTTAGTGGCTTATTTAGAGGCTTGGTGGATAAATAGCCTAACTTATTTTATATTAATTGGCAGCGGCTATTGCTAAGTTAAGTATTCACGGTTATGCTTTTAAACCATGAGCCAACATCTATTTGTTCCAGAAAAAATCAAGATTACGTCTGAAAAATATACAGGCGTGATTGTCGCTGCAGCAGTAATAAGCAAGCGATGTTTGGCGTGGTTTTTAACCAGCATTCTTGGATTGTTATTAGCAGGTCAGTCTTCATTGACTTGGGCTACTTTAGAGCATCATGCTGCTAATCAAGCTCTGCAAACCCAGCTTTCTAGAGTGCATGAGTTTAAGCATCAGTATTCTGGCGATGTTTGGGAGCGTATTCGTTTGGGTATGAAAATTCCTAGGCCACGGCGACTGCCTCAGGAAACGACTTTAAATAACCATCTATCGATTCAGTCTACCTTAAGGCGCATGAACCAAGAAGTAAGTGCGGATTCTGGAAAAATTTCAGATGGCTGGCAGAGTCTGCGGCCGCTGCCAGCAGTTGCACCTCTGCATAACTACACACCTTATGGACGCTTAAGATTTAGTGGCGCAGTGGCTTTAAAAAGCGAAAGTATACATGTGAATACCACAGCCTCTTTGGCGGCTAGCACTGTTCAGCCTATGAAATGGGGTGTTAGTCAAATGCGCCTTCATGCCGCTAGTAAGTCGGGTTCGCTTATAAATGACTCACTCAGTAGGCCCGTCGCTTTAGCCGCGGTGACTCAAACTACTGTCAATAATCAGTATGAGCGAGTCTATAAACATATTAATTGGTATAGTCAGCATACCGATTATCTGCAGCAAGTATCTCAACGAGCTCAGCCTTATTTGTTTCATATCGTAGAGAGTTTGAGTCAACAGCA
This sequence comes from Crenothrix polyspora, assembly GCA_945902915.1. Taxonomy (GTDB): domain Bacteria; phylum Pseudomonadota; class Gammaproteobacteria; order Methylococcales; family Methylomonadaceae; genus Methylobacter_C. The sequence continues at coordinate 1,287 of CAMDNJ010000200.1, forward strand.
GTTACCGATTGAGTTGGCGTTGTTACCGATAGTCGAAAGTGCTTATCAAGCTAAGGCCTTATCACCCAAAAGTGCAGCAGGACTTTGGCAGTTTATGCCGAGTACGGGTCATGATCTCGATTTATATCAAACCACACATTATGATGCCCGATTAGATATTGAAGCCTCTACGCAAGCGGCTATTCGTTATTTATCCTTTCTAAAACAACATTACAATGGTGATTGGCTATTGGCTTTAGCAGCCTATAACGGTGGCTTAGGCATGGTAGATAATGCCATAGAGCGTAATGTGGCAGCAGGACAGGGCGCTGATTATTGGTCTTTGCAATTGCCAGAGGAAACAAAGACGTATGTACCTAAGTTTCTGGCTTTAGCCAGTATTTTTGCAAATCCTAAGGCCTATGGTTTAAATTTAACCCCGGTTAAGAATGAAGCTTATTTTGTTAAGGTGCATATTGATAGTCAATATGATGTTGCCTATTTAGCCGCCAAAGAAGTGAATGAGGTCGCGAACTTGTCCGATTTAAGTGTTGAGCATTTTAAACGCCTGAATTCTGCATATGTTAAGACTAAATTAGCGGCGCAGGGGCCCTTTACCTTTTTTATGCCTAAGGTTAACGCCCTACAATTACGTCAACGTTTAGCAAGTATTGCTCAATTTTTTAATAAACCCCGATCTATGGCTATAATCAATATTGCTTCGAAGTCCAAACAATCATTGCTGATTAAGGCTGATGACTATACGTCCTTGTCGTTATGGTCTGAGCCGTTAAGTGCAGGCAGAGTTTCAGAGTCGATGTTGTTACGTTAACTAGTAATCTAAAAAGGCTCTAATGGCAGAAATGCCTTGCCCTCCTGCTAATCGCGCATCGATCAAATTAGCTTCTACAAGGCCGCCTAAGGCATACGTGGGTAAATCAATTTGAGCAACTAAGTGGGTAAACTGTTCCCAGCCTAAAGGCGGTGTATCTGGGTGAGATTTTGTTTTTAATACGGGTGCTAGGACTACAAAATCGACGCCTATGTGTTGCGCATGTTGTAATTCTAAAAGAGTGTGACAAGACGCCGCTAGCCATGCCGATGAGCTTAAATAGCTTGGTCGTTGGTTCAGCGACATTAAGTCTTTACTCGTTAAATGTAGGCCATCGAGTGCATAAGTCTTGGCATTATTGACGGAGGAATTAATTAATAAGCGTGCGCCTTGCTTTTGGCATAAAGGATAAGCCTGTTTAAAAAAATGACTAAGTTCCTCAGCGCTAGCGTTTTTTAAGCGTAGCTGGATGAGTTTAATACCTCGGTTTAATAGCTGAACTAGATTACTTAAGGGTTGAGCTTCATCGGTATCGTCCAAAATTGCATAATAACTGGGTAGTTGTGCGGCGATCATGATGGCTTGATTAGCGGCGGGAAATTGATAATTTGTCAGTTCCTCCGCTGCGACCCATTTAATAGTTTGTCCCTCATTGCCTTTGGCTACACCTGTAAACTGTTCGACTGAGAATACCTGTAATTGTACCGTTAACTCAGGATAGCGATGCTTAATGGTTATTAGCGGTATTGGTGCAAGCACCGTAATAGCCAATTCTTCGTTAAGTTCTCGTATTAAAGCTTGATTCGCAGTTTCGCCAGATTCAAGCTTGCCGCCAGGAAATTCCCATAAGCCACCTTGATGTAAGGTAGGCTTGCGTAAGGAAATTAAAATTTGTCCATGGGTGTTCTTTATGACACCGACAGCAACGTGGAGAGTTTTCATGGCAAAGGTTAAAAAAGGTAAAGGGCTAAAGGTTATAAAGGCTCAAGGCTAAAAAACATCGTAGGGGCGTATTGCATACGCCCAACATCGAAAGATTGATGTTATAGGGCTTATTTTATAAGGGCGTATGCAATACGCCCCTACGGGCCATCACCAAAGCGGGACGGGGTTTGCAACCCCGTTCTTAACGTTTAATGTTTCGAAAGCTATTGACGCATCAAAACGTTTC
>CAMDNJ010000201.1 GCA_945902915.1 Crenothrix polyspora
CGTCATTAATTAACGCGTTATCATTTAATTTATTAGGGTGTGCAATATAAATATGCCCTAACCGAATATTATCATTATTTGCCGTGTTAAATGGGATGCCTAATCGTACATAATGGCGTGACTCACCTTCGAAACCATCCAGTCTTTGCAACTGATTTTTATCTATTAAGTAAGCCACGAAAGGACAACGATAACCCGTACCTCTGTATTTTAAATTGGCATAAGCACTGCCATTATCACCTTGCTTATTAAAAACCAAATCAAATCCGTCTAAATACCCCGAAGTGACTTCTTTAACATTGCCGACCCTATCAACAAACCTGTCTAGACTCATATTGGAACCATAGGCGATATACCAAGTCGGCTTACTATTTAATAGATGTCTACGATAATCACCGGAAACTATTTTGTAATAGTCATCTGAATTTGAGTCATTGTAAAAATACGTAAATGCCTTTATAGAGCGACCATCATTTAACAAAGCGACATTAACTTCTTTACGAATAAATAACGATTGTTCAGGATAGTTTTCGTCATATCCTTCAATATGGTCTAATGCTAATAAAGTGGATGGAGAAATATCATAAACTTCACCAAAAACCGACGCATTTGATTCTACAATTCCAGGGTAGGACCCTAAGTTATATAGACTCCCTTTAATTATACCGAAGCCTTCAAACTCAGAAGCGCTCATACTATGTGAGCGACTCATGCCTTTTAATAAGGTACCGTAAACAAAAACTCTCATCAATTATTTCCCATTTTAAACATTTACTCTTAAACAACCACCAGTGACTGCAAAGTGCACCCAACAACCTAACACTGGTTTTTTAGTAATCGTTTCAACTGCTGATTTATACAAAGCTAACTGCCCAGAATATTTCAGAGCATTTTGCTCCCATTCTGCTTGCGACATAGGGTTAGATTTATGATCTACAATTATGTAACCATGCTCAGTTTCAATTAGTACATCAATCCAACCAACCGCTATTTGTTGATTAGGTAAGCGATACTCAATCGGATATTCAACATTAATATGCTTGGCACCACATTGCTGGGTAAACTTATTAAAGCGCTCCAAACATAATAAGGCATCATCCACACTAATATGCTGGGTTACTGCATAACGACTCAATACTTTTTCGGCTAATATCCGTGGATCTTCGGGGTGATTAATCACATAAGTGGCAATTAACGCATGAATCGCTTCACCTAAATGCGTCATATCTGGCGTACCTTTTAAACTAATCCTCTCGCCTAAATTAATCACTTCAGCAATTTTTGCCGACACCAGCGCTGGCTGATAAGACGGTGATATATTTGCGGCTTGTTTAGTCTCTTTTCCACTAGCACCTGAACTTTCTGGGGCATTAAACCAATGCGGCGCCACAATTGCCGCACTAACAAAATTTGGCACACTATCCTGCTGTAACACTTTAAAAAACACTGGAATTTCGCCCTCCTCTTCGGACAACTTTAAGGTTTTAATCTCATCAGAATGAGGTAAAGGTAAGGTCCAATCATTCGTTCCATCTTGTGGCTTTAAGCTATTTAACCATGCACCTTTCTGATTTTCTAAAGCGATAATTAAACAATCACGAGGACGCGTAAAACTCACATACAATAAGCGTTTAACTTCTTCTTCAGCTCGCTGACTCTCTTTTACACCCGCATCCGAATTTTCAACGGCTTCTTTAAAAGCAATCCCTTTTTCTTGGCTTGCAAAAGGAAACAAGCGAAATTCAATATTTCTACCTGATAGAGGCCGAGTAATATCAAAACCCTGAGCATTCTCTCTTACCATTACCCCCCAGAGATTATTTCTAATCTTACTCTCCAGATCCAAAGCAATTACAATGGGCCATTCCAAGCCTTTTGCGCCATGATGCGTTAATAATTTAACCGCATTGGACTGAACACTTTCTGCCTGATCATCACTTTTGTCTTTGTGTAATTGTTCAAACCAAAACAATAGTCCTATGACTGTCGCTGCAAGTCCTTGGTTTTTACATTGCTGCTCATACTCTTCAGCAAAAGCTAACATTTGTTCAACATTTAATAACCGTTGTTTCGCTACATCTGTATTAGTATCCCATCTTAAAATCGCCTGATTAATATCTGCAGATAAAACTGCCTGACGCATTAACTCAACTGGCGTTAAATATTGCACACGTTTTCTTTGACTGACTAAAGCATTTAATACCGGAATATCAATTCCCCAGACCGCATCCTTCTCTTGCTTCGCCAAAAATTCAAAACGCCCTTGCAGCCAATCTTCTGGAGATTGACCTTGAGTTAAACAAATAATCTCCGCGATAGCCAAATCGTCATAGCGATCTACTAAAAAACGAATAGCCGCTAATACTAAGGCTGCCTCTGGCGTTGACAATAAACCTTTTTGGCTACGACTCATTGGAATATTCAAGTCTGCAAATGCTTTGGCAATATCCTCCAAATGATCATTCGTTCTACTTAATACAACTAAATCACCATAATGAGCAGCGCGTTTTTCTCCAGATGTTTTATCAACAATTTGATAAGCTGAAGCAATTAACTCCTTTACGCCTTGTGCCAAAACTGATGCACGCAGCCCAGCATTTTTACCTACTAATTGCCAATGCTGAATTGCTGGCTCTGCGTGTGTTTTTATATTTGGTCTTGGCTTTAAGGCCACTAGGTCTTTGGGTAAAACATGTGCAAAGGTGGGTACAAATACTGAATTGACATAAGATACTAGCTCAGGTCTTGAGCGCCAAGACGTATCAAGCACCTCTGTTTTTCCACCATTATCTTTTAAATATTTTAAAACAGATTTCATCAACTCTGGATCAGAACCTCTAAAACCATAAATAGCCTGTTTAACATCGCCTACCCATACGACTCTTTTAGCTAATTTGGCTAAACGTAAAAATAATGCTAATTGCAAAGGACTCGTATCTTGAAACTCATCTACCATCAGTAAATCAATTTCATCTTTTAAAATGGCCTGCACAGAAGAATTTTCTAGCAATTGATACAATAAATGCTCTTGGTCAGTAAAATCGATTAACCCTCGCCTTTTCTTTTCATCTTGGTATTGTTGTAAAGCTGTCACTGCGACATCAAAAATCAACTCATAATAACGAGTAATATCCGCATGTAATTTTCGATGCGCTCCGTAACTTGCCGCAACTAAACGCACAGCATCAGATGCTTGTCGACTTGCTACAGCAGTTTGGTCCCTTGAAAGCTTAACCCAAACCGACCAATATGACTTGTTT
>CAMDNJ010000202.1 GCA_945902915.1 Crenothrix polyspora
ATTGGTTTTCGCGGTGCCTCGCGTTATACGCACCCTGCTTATGCAGAAGGTTTCGCCTTGGAATGTGCAGCCATGAAACGGGTACGCGATGACATGGGTTTAACTAATGTTATTTTAATGATCCCCTTTTGTCGACGTGTACAAGAAGCAAAAAAAGTATTGGCTTACATGGCGCAACTGGGATTAAAGCGTGGCGAAAATGGGCTGGAAATTTATGTGATGTGCGAGATTCCCAATAACGTCATTTCGATTGATGCTTTCTCCCAGCATTTTGATGGCTTTTCTATAGGATCTAATGACCTAACTCAACTGACCTTGGGTGTTGATAGAGATTCTGCAATTATTGCCGAAGATTTTGACGAACGTGATCCCGGCGTTAAAGAAATGATACGCTTGGCAGTAGAGGGTTCAAAACGTAATGGCAAACATTGTGGTTTATGCGGACAAGCGCCCTCAGATTATCCCGAAATGGCCGATTATTTGGTAGAAATAGGCATTAATTCAATGAGCCTGAATCCTGACACCGTCTTGCAAACCACGCAACAGGTGTTATTAACAGAACAACGCTTGGGGCGCTGATAAAGAACGGTTACAACAACTGCTTGATAGCTGGGTAATCATTAAGCAGTTGTTGCCTAAAAGTCTCAATAGCCGCTTCGTCATATCGATCTGCTCTTGGAATAGGCACCCTAATTTCGCTGATGACAGACATGGGTGAGGCTGATAAAAAGATCAGTCTATCTGCCAAGGCAATCGCTTCACGTAAATCATGAGTAACAAATAATACCGTATGTGGGCGTTGTTGCCATAAGCTTAGCAATAAGGCTCTGACTTGACGTGCGGTAGGGGCATCAAGTGATACAAAAGGCTCATCCATCAATAATAGGTCTGGATCAACGGCAAAAGCGCGTGTTATAGCAACCCTACGACTCATGCCTAAAGACAAGCGTTCTGGATAAACATGTTGTGATGGTGTTAATTGCATCTCCTCAAGCAAGCTATCAATGATATGAGTAGATAAGGGGTCTTCAACAACTAACTCAATATTCTCGCGCACCGTGCGCCACGGTAATAAGCGTGGATTTTGAAAGATATAACCGATTTTAGGCCGTGAGGATTGTTGGCTTAGGCCTATGCTGCCTTGGTAATCATAATCTAAATCGGCAATGATATTTAATAAGGTGGTTTTACCACAGCCTGAAGGCCCGACCAGACAAATAAATTCGCCCGATTTAAGGCTTAAGTTAAGATCGGCAATGGCGGTATGAGCTTCTGCTTGATCTATGGCTGGATAGGTCTTGTTGATGATGTTGATTTGAATATCACTCATCGCCTCCACCGCAGTGCTTTTCTATCTAAGGGTTTTAAAATGCTGAGTTCTATCAGTTGAATAACGCCGACAAAGGCGATGGTATAAGCCAAAATGCTGGCGACATCAAACATCTGAAAAAACAAATGCAGTTGATAACCCATGCCATTACTGCGACCTAATAATTCCACGACCAAAATGATTTTCCAAATAAGCGCTAAGCCAGAACGGGTGGCTGCCATGACAAACGGATGTAGCTGTGGCCAGATAACATGAATTAAGGTTTTACGCCGACTAAAACCAAAGCAACGTGCCATGTCTAATAAATCCTGATCTAGCGAGCGCGCACCTTCGCGGATGGTAACGATGACACTGGGTAACTTATTAATGACGACTGCTAAAATCGCCGCCGATTCAATTAAACCAAACCAGACATAGCATAAGATAATAGTGACTAGCGCCGGCACATTTAAAAATATCACTAGCCAGTTATCAAAAAAAGCATCCAGCTTCTTATGACGACCTAGAGCGATACCGATAGCGCTACCCAATAACATAGCGATAGAAAAACTAACAAGCAGACGCAGTAAGGTCACGCCTAAGTGAAAAGGCAGTTGTCCTGAAACACAGGCTTGCCAAAACACTAAAGCCACGGCGGCAGGTGTTGGCAAGGTATGGTTGTTTATATAAAGCGCGCTGCCTTGCCACAGAGCTAAAAAAGCCAGCAAGGATAATAGCGCTAAGAACTGTTGGGTGAGTTTCAAAATAAAGTTGGCTTAAGGCTGAGTCCAGAACGTGCCTGCTTGTAACGTTTCAGAAGTTCCTGTTAAGCGATTATTAGTTAAGGTGCGCAGTAAGCTATAAATACGAGCCGCAGCTTGCTGCTCTTTGTCGCCCCATTGCTCAATTGCTCCTTCACAATAACGTTGACGCAATATTGTTTGGGTGGGTAAATCCTCTGCCTTAGTTAAAGGTATGATTTTTTGCCAATCGCTATCAGACGTACATAAACGGCTTTTGGCTAGTTTTGTCGCTTTAAGAAAGCTATTAAGTGCTGCTTGATGGGCGATACCCCAACTTTGTTTAAAGACATAGCCGATGCTCGGTACATTTTCAGTAATACCCAGTCCCTTTAAAATACCTCTGCCGTCAATGATTTGTCGATAACCTTGTGCTTCTAGTCGAGCTGCAAAATGCCAGAAAGTCAGTATAGCGTCGACACGCTCTTGTTTAAGTTGTTCATTGATTAAAGGGGGGGCACCAAAGGTTTTTTCGACCGAGGCATTCAAATCTAGTGATTCTTTCTGTGCTAAAGCCTGCAACAATATCCAGTTTTTATCCAGTTCACCGCCCGCTATACCCAAACGTTTACCTTTAAGGTCATTAATGCTGCGGATAGGACTATTTTCAGCAACCACTAAAGCACCTGAGGTATTTGAATAAGGATAGAAAGTAAAGTCAGCACCCGTGGCGCGTAAACTAGACACCCATATCCAATCAGAAACGATCATATCGACGGCCCCTGATTGCAGGGCAATTTTTCCCGCTTCGGCATTAGCGACAGGGAGTAGTTCTAATTGGAAGTCAGATGTGTTGAGTTGTGGGTCATTTTGTATAGCCGCTAATTCCCATTCCAAGGTGCCGGCCGCTTGAACACCTATGCGTAATAGGGATTTTTCTACAGCAAAACTATTGCTTGAAACGAAAAGACAAAGACTCATAAGAAAAGCATTAAACGTCATGCAGACACACTCAAATAGAAAGGAACTAAAGCCGCCTATTCTATCTGTACTGCACGATTCGTGCGAGTTGTAGTGGTCAAGTTTTTTAAGACACAGAGATAGGTTGTTTCATAGCCATATTGGCTTCATAGTTATTGGGCGAAACATATCCCAATGTAGAATGTAATCGCTGACTATTATAGAAATTAATTATATAGTCGTTGAT
>CAMDNJ010000203.1 GCA_945902915.1 Crenothrix polyspora
GTTTCCACCGCTGTTTTCATAGTCTCGATGACTTTCCGAATCTGGCTAAGGTTGACGACGGAGCGGTCCAGCTCTTTACCGGTGTAAAGCGCGTCTTCTTCGGTTTCTGCCCAACGCTTTTTGCGCGTTTGACGGTCGCGGTGATCAACCCATGCTTTGGCTTTAAGTAGCGAACCTTTTTGGGTGATTTCGGTTTCAATCTCGAAGACATCGTAAGCCACGTTAACACCGTCGGCCACCGATTGCTCATAGGTGTATTCGGCTACGATGTTTTCGTTGAAGAAGCCGAAGGTGCGTTTGTCCGGCGTGGCTGTCAGGCCAATAAGGTAGGCATCGAAGTAGTCAAGCACTTGCTTCCACAGGTTGTAGATGGAGCGGTGACATTCGTCGATGATAATAAAGTCAAATGTTTCGACTGGAATGGCTGGTGTGTAACGCACTAGCTTGGCTTGTTTCGAAGTTTGCAAAAGTTCGTTAAGCGAGATATCTTCAGCTGAATCGTCGATGGCTTCACCAGACAATATCGAATACATGCGCTGGATGGTGGAAATGCAAACCTGCGAATGCGGATCAATAGTCGAAGATGCCAGACGCTGCACATTATAGAGCTCGGTAAATTTTCGTCCGTCGTCAGGCGGCGAGTAGGCCATGAATTCCTGATGCGCTTGCTTGCCGAGGTTGCGAGTATCAACTAGGAATAATATACGTTTGGCTCCGCCGAACTTTAGCAAGCGATAGACCGAGGTAATGGCGGTAAAGGTTTTACCTGCGCCGGTGGCCATGTGAACTAGGGCGCGGGGCTTGTTTTGTGCAAGAGATTTTTCCAGTCCGGTAACTGCGCTGATCTGGCATTCGCGCAGGTTGAGTTCCGGTAACACAGGCATCTGCTCGGCCAATCGGCGACGCAGAGTTTGTGGCTGAGCCAACCATAAGCTCAGTTGTTCGGGCTTAAAAAAGTGGAACAGCTCGCGTGAGCGGGGTATGGGGTCACGGCCATTGGTAAAGCGGATGATCTGGCCGGTACTTTCAAACAGAAAAGGCAGCGGCGTGGTTTGCACTCGCCACTTCAGGGTAGCGTTGGCGTAACGCTCGGTCTGTCCTTCTGTTACGGTAAGGTTTTCGCCTGCTTCATCACGCTTGGCTTCGATCACTCCTACAGCTTCGCGATTGACGAACAACACATAGTCAGCAGGGCCTGTGTCAGTAGGATATTCACGCACCGCAACGCCTAAGCCTGCACCCAAGTTGATTTGCTTCATATCCTGAATTGTCCAGCCCGCCCGTTCAAGTTTCTGGTCGATCAGTTGGCGTGCTTGGACTTCTGGGGGCATGCTTGCTTGTCTTTGCTCAATTTCCACTTATGTCATTTATTCCGTTTGTCTTGAGCCAAAAACATAGCTTTTATTAGTTATGCTAAACGAGTCAAATGCATTAAAACTTAGTTCATCGTTTGATACTCATCTGCTCGGCTGCCAATTAATGATGCACTTTAGAACATCAGATGAAGTATTTCTGAGCTATTATGTCAGTAGATGCCTTCTATTTATGTCTTTGTAATCATGTAGTTATTCTGTTCTTTCACGATCAATTCGTGGCAGCGGCTCATTTAATTGATATTCTTTCATGCCATATTTGTAAGCATTGTATTGCCAAATCACAAATTGTTCTAATAATGCTGAGTTTTTGCGTTTGAGGTTTTCTATTTCGCTTTGTAATCTTCCAATTCGGTCACTAGCCATATTTAAATTACTAGGCTTGGAAACAACTATCCCAGACATCTTAATAGTGCTTTTTTTTGAGCTGTAAGCCTCTTTTATAAGCTTATTGGCATTTAGAGATTGCCGAGTCGGGTTTTTTCCTATAATGGGCTCAGATGCTTCGCAAATGCCCTCCCAGGTCAGTTTTTCGTCCTTCCACGCATAAATGATACTAATTATTGCTTCTACATCAGTCTGTGTTAAATGCTTAGCCAAGTCCGCCTCCTAAAAGTTTTGCCATATCATCTAAAAGCTTTGTTTGCTCTGGATTTTCCAGCTTATTTTTTGAAAGCTTGAAATCAATAGCTCTACGAAGCGGACTAAATGATTTATCGTTACGCAGTTTAATCTGCGCTCCTTCTTCTATATCTGGATGCTCTAGGATCGAGATTAGCTCCCACAAGCGCTCTAATGTGTTTTTATGATACTGATACCAGCGGTCTGCTCCAGATAGACCTTCTTTTAATGCATTTTCTGCCGCCTGAAACAACTGTTCCACCTTACTTAGTCGAGCTTTGATCCGTATAAGTTTTTCATTCTCACCTTTGATGCAGACTTGTTCATGGCAATTTAGACAATCCCTATATTTTTCACAGGGTGTCATGGTGAAATCATGAACACAAACACCGAACTCAGTCACATGGACGGCTCCTTTTTCCATGGTATTAAATTCCTGAATCGTGATTGGTAGGTGTTTATCAATTTCACCTGTAGGCCCAAACAGCGTTAACGATGTGTCCAACGCCTCAGCTTTAGCGACCATCTCGTATTCACTCATATGGTTATAAGTGCTATTTTGTTTTTGGTCAGCTCGCCCCGACCATTTGGCAATTTCTAGCTGCGATAGTCCGCCACGTTGAGCAAAAGTATTTAGCAAGTGACGCGCTTGATGTGAAGTAAGTTTGATTCTCATCCCATCAGCAGCAAGATAACTATGCCTATCAAAAATACTCTGATGTGTGTCTGATTTTAGGCTTTCTCTGGGTGATAAATCGTTATTAAAAACCGTATTGTTAGGTACCCAAAGAATCACGGGGCTAACACCACGATGCGTACCAATCAAATTTCTTCGCATACAGAATAATGCATTACTGTATTTTATTTTTCTCTCTCTGCTTACCCAAGGAAATCCTTCTGGTTGTCTTGAAAGTACATATTTCCAAAGACTTTGGAGTGTATGAACACCATCTTTTGTTTCCAACCCAAAATTGAATAATGATGTAGTACAATTTCTTCGCGTGGAATTGGCTTGACCTAAAGCTTGGCAAGCTTCCTTCATCGTAAGGGGATAATTTTCATTAACATTTGGGCAGCACGCATGTTGATAAAATTTATCAGGATTTACCTCAATCCACTTAGCAAGCTTCCGCGATTCTTCAGTTAGTTTCGTTAGTCGCTTAATCGCTTCTTTAGCAATACCAACCATTTCCGTTGGAATCCATTTTATATCGCCACCAAATCCCTTTCCGGCGTAAAAACGCCAGCCGT
>CAMDNJ010000204.1 GCA_945902915.1 Crenothrix polyspora
ACATAGGTTTTAACCACTCATTTTAATGTTTATAGAAAAAATAATGAGTAAATCATAGCTGAGAGTTGAACGAGAATTTGAATCCAGCGATTCTCAACTACTCAACGTAACTATTCTTTTAAGTTGGATTTGGTTACTCGGCAATAAGAAATTGTAGACTGAATAGCAACAATATTTAACTCTCAAATCACATCTATGTGCGCAATTTAGGTGTTATATTTTTATTGATAGGAAATATCTTTCAATGACACAGGTGTCATTGAAAGATAATATTGACGTAATTTATTTCTATACGGTGATATGGGCGTGTACCTTACGCTTACGCTGCAATCCAAAAAAGCCCAACAACCCAAGGCCTAAAAGAGCAGCTACATCAGGCTCCGGCGCATTAATAACTGTCGTACCTTGTGTTGATGCTGAACCAGAAATACACCATGTACCAGCAACTGCAGTTCCATCTCCACATCCCGTTGTAACATCGAATGGATTTAACACAAGGTTAGCACCGTCGGAAGTTAGTGTCATATCTGCCGCACCAAATAGATTATTCGGTGATAAATAACTCACTACGTCCGCTAAGCCGCCAATCGTGTTTAAAAGCCCGGCCCCATTGAAAGAGATATTATTTCCAAGCAAAGTACCAACCCCACTAAGAGTAAAACCAGTGCCTATATCGCTTCCAGCAAAAGTCGCCCAAGGCGTATAAGCTTGAATTATTCCCATATTAGTAGCAGAACTCTGAGCCAATGTATTGAAAGTTGCCCCTAGATAAAAATTTACCAGCCCCCCAGTAAAATCAACGCTAGTCGCTGAAAAATTTGCTGCAGTATAATTCTCAAACGTATAATAAAGTCTATTCGCCCCAGCGTAAAAAAGATTACCATTAACGGTATTAATTTGCCCATAACCAGTTAACGTATCGCCATCTGCAGTTATTAATTGTTCAGCAAGAGTAGCTGACTCTAAGTGACTAGTACCTGGAGTTCCGAAATCGACACCTCCAACTATGATTGCTGAAGCTGCTCCAGAAACCAACAAAAGGCTGGCCCCCCCAAGAATTGATGCAATTACTTTTTTGTTCATTTGTTTACCCCTAATGGATTTATAAATATCAATGAAATAATTTAAGTTTCACAATTCTTACTAGCTAATTTCATGCCATATTTTTATTTTTTATTTTTATTCTTTATTTATCAACATGTTATTATTTATTAAAATCTTATAACTAACATCAGTTATAGAATTTTTAATTACCAAATAGTTAGTTGTAAAAAATACTGACACCTAGCCTTTCTTATATAAGCAAGCAAGAAATCAACAGAATCAACAGGGGACAAACTCTTTTGCTTTTGCTTGTAAGAGTGCCAATAAGGCATCATCGATCGCCTACACTGAACTGACCTTCGATTTAACCTCTCCACCCTAACTAATAGAAACAGCTCAGCCCTATTGATTAAACAATTTTTATGACCGTAGATTTCGTTCAATTACCACTTTACTAACTATTTATTTGGTATATTTTTCAGCATGTAAAAAATATTGACACTTCATTTTGCCACTCGCTAGAAGAAACTCACAAAGCGAATGCTCCACAAAGAAACCTACCTTAACTTAACCCTACAAGCTATTTTTAATGTCTGTGTTAAGGCAAGCTTCAGAAAGTATTTTCTCGAATAATACTCTATAAGGCGCGTTTTCTTAGCTATTATTGCTGACAAATCAAACCAATATTTGCCCATCAATTTATAAAAATTGTTACGTCTATCTTACTTTTCTATTTGAACTATATTTGGTTTATAGCTTGTCGGTTAGTGATGTTCTCATGGGAATCATTCATCAAAACGTTAAGTATCAGCATCTCTATGCAAAACCTGCTGTAAAGAGGGTAAGAAACGTAATTGATTACGGGCACTACTGTTCTTAAGTTAAATTACATTTATTTTATAATTTGAGAAAAACGTATTTATGAAAACAACCACAAAAACACGAATACCCCCTTTTAGTTTTGCTTGTCTCGGAATATTTATGATGCTCTTTTCAATAACTGGCCATGCCTTGGTGCTAAATACTACCACTACTTCGTGGGCATTCACTTGGTCAGAGCTCGTCAAGGGCTTTACTTTGACCGGTAACGGGTCCATTACAGTCAGTGGCCTTAACACCCATCAGCTTATATTGGACTTTATGTTAAACAACACCACAACGCATTCAGGTATTGATACGACACTATACGCATTTGGTTTTGGCATAGGCCCCAATGCTACCGGTGTAACATTCTCAGACTCATCGTATGCTATGACAGGAGAAACATCTACTGGTATGAGTGATGCAGGGATGGTTACCAAGGTTGGTAACACCAATTTTACAGGTCGTCCAATAGCCAATATTGAAGTCTGCGCCTTCAGCGCAAATAATTGTTCCGGCTTTGGTAATGGTATCGGCATTGCTGCAGGCACCTTTGATGCCTTTAGGCTTACTCTTAATGGTACGTGGGGCAACGAAGTGACATTAAATCCTATCGCTATGGAATATAAGGCTGGCATTGTAATAGCTGTTGCCACTGACCCTACTCCACCTGTTCGCGTACCTGTACCTACTCCTCCTAGTTCTGTACCAGAGCCACAAAGCTTGATACTACTGGGCATGGCTCTAATCGTCAGCGTTTTTGCCTCTAGACGCAATTGCCTTCAAAGCGCTGCGCTTTGGGCTTGACACTCGCCCGCTTATATTTTTACTCCAGCACGCCATGATCTCCCTGTTATAGGGAGGATCATGGCGCATAAACCTTACTCACTTAAATCCGACTCGTCAATATGAAATGCGTGCAACATGCGATGTGTTACAGGAGCCAGAATAATACCCATGATGGCAATAAAAATGAGGCCACTGAAAAGCGCATAGCCGGAAGCGAATAATTTTGCTGTTTCATTAGGCAGTACGCTGACAGGTCCCATTCCACCCAGAATCATCGAGGCTTCTAAAATAGAATTAAGCCAATCAAAACCTGCTAGACAATGATAGCCCATGATACCCATGAATAAAGCAACGGCAATCAAAAGGCCGGCCATCACAACAGACCATACCATTCTAATGATGAACACTGACATGGGCGCCAGTTTTTCATGTTTTCTTTCAAACATTGTTATCCCCAAATTAAATGCTACGGAAACACTACTAGGTATCTCGTTAAACTATTTTAAGTTTCATGGTGAC
>CAMDNJ010000205.1 GCA_945902915.1 Crenothrix polyspora
GCCATTTCATCTTCAAAGACTAGGTCAGTTCTTATTTCTCTTCAGTTGCAATACTATAAATTTGCTACAGCAGTTTATTACTCCGCATAAAAATGTCTGAATCATATCAGTTTAAAAAAATATGAAATATTTACTCATGTTTTTAAATAATCATCCGTTAAATCTTTAAGGATGATTAAAAACTCGACCCGCCTTATAGACTCGATTATTTTTCGTAATATCATTTTCTCAAGAAAGCGCATATACGACATCGAATTTAGCTAACGCTCTTTATAACACAAATTACTAAACTCAAAGAGTGGCGCAGCCTCTCTAAACCTAATAATCACTAGAGATATGTCTCATGAATCAAGTCACTAATCCAATCGTAAATCTTCTCGTTATTGATACGCAAGTTAACGATTGGCAAAGTTTAGCCGCCAATATTAGTAGTGATACGGCAGTCTTAATTCTTGAGCCATTTTCTGACGGCTTAACTCAAATCAGCGATTATTTAACCAGCATGGCAGCCAAAGCAGGTGCTCCTCGCTTTGTGCCGCTGCAAAGCATACAAATTTTGTCTCATGGAGATGCGGGCAGTTTGCTGTTGGGTTCACATACGCTAACGAGCAGCAACTTAAATCAATACAAGCAACAACTGGCCGTTATTGGCAATGCCTTATCAGAAAAGGGCGATATTTTATTATATGGCTGTAACGTGGCTCAGGGTGTTGCTGGTGAAGCTTTTATTGCTGGATTGGCAAAAGCAACCGGGGCAGAGGTTGCCGCATCGAATAATTTAACGGGAGCGATTACTCAAGGTGGCGATTGGCTATTAGAGGCCAATACCGGGGTCATTGAGTCGAAAAGTGTTCTGGATGTCAGTAATACCACACGCTACGCTAATGTCTTAAAAACCTTACCGAGCACCGCTGATTTGCTCAATGCTTTTGGAAGTTACAACTCGCTAACCGATACCTTTACCATCTCAAGCAGCGATTTATTTTCAGGTATGTCAGCCTTAATGCAAGCGCCCTTTGAAGCGATTTTTGGACCGAATGATATTGTTGTGCGTGGTGTAACGGTTGTTACATCGGATACCGATACTCGATTATCCTTTAAATTGCCAAATCAACAATCATTAACGTTCATTGTCGATAACGACATTATTGATAAGATGGCCTTTGGGCAAGATTACTTGCTAGCGTTAGATTACTTGATGACTAATATACCTAGCTTAGGCGATATTATTCAATTTTCGCTCTTTAATAACCTAGGATTAAGCGCCCTTGAATTTGTTTTAAGTACCGGTGATGTTACTGTTACAACCGGTGACGCGTCTAGGGGGCTTAATTTAATAGCCACCATTGATCTGGCAACCAGCTCTAGTCCCGTTTTTAGCTTTATACATAAGCACATTGGTCTTAACAGTCTGGGTGTTTTTATTAATGTTAATGAAGAGGGCATGTCACTAACAGGCATCATCGATTTAAATACAAAAATAATAGGGGTTGATGGCTTTAGTATAAGAGTCAAACAATTAGCCTTATCAATAGCGACCACTCCTGATCTTGAGCTGACAACAACAGAATCTTATCAAATTGCCTTCAAGGGCTACGATCCTACCCAAAGCAATGAGCCTGAATTATTTGCAAGCAGTGGCCTTGTTTTTGAAGTTGAATCCATGGCGATGTTTACCAACATTAGCACCAAAGACTTAACCAGTTGGAAAGATCCTTTTGGCTTTAAAGGCGGCGAAATGAGACAACTCGCCTTAGAAGTAGGCGTAACTTATCTCGGAACTGGTTTTGATCATGTCGGCTTTATAGCTGATTTAAAGTTTATGGTCTATAACTTCCGAATGGCCTGTGCTTTTGACATTAATGATCCTGATCATATCGCTTTTGAATTAACCGTCTACAATGAAATTAGCGCCACAATTTTGCTAGATAGCTTGAAATCAGCGTTGCTTACCCCGGCGGCATTAAAGCTCTTGGGTCCGTTGGGCGATTTATTAAAATTTTCTCCCGTAACCTTTATGTCCTTTGATAGTAATGGCGATGGGGTATTAGATCCTTTACTATCCTTTGTTCCTTTTGAAACATCAATCGCCGGCACGGATCTTAGTGAAGGTATGAGCATAAATGCTCAAGTTAAAATCTTTGGTGCGGTCGGAACACTGGCTTTTTATGTAAATCCTGATTTCACCGATATGTCAGGTAGCCTCAGGATTAAAAACTTAGAACTCAGTAAAATTTTATCGATCGGCGGGATCGAGCCAGGCTCGGATTTAACGGCAAGCTTTCATATATCTGCCATTAGCAGTGATCAATATTTTAATGGTGATGGCAAATTTACCGTCTGTGGCTTTACCCTAGCCCAAGCCCAGTTTTCAATTACACCAACCCGTGCAACAATAACCGACGCGCTTTTGGGCTTAGGTCCTTTAGCCTTCCATATTAATTACCTAGACGTAGATTTAGCCGGCCTAAACGCCAGTGGTAAAACAAGTATTACCCTGTTTAACAAAGTGCTTACGGAAACAAGTTTTAACATGAGTAGCAATCATTTTGATGCCACGTTTAAGCTTTTTGGCGCCTCAGCAACCGTAGCGCTAGATGTTAATTATAATACCCATGCCGTTTCTGGCAGTATTTCCGTTGCTAATTTAGCCATCAATGGCTTTTTAAGCCTTAGTGGCGTAAACGCTGGCACCCCCTTAGCTCTCAGTTTCGACACAGCCCACGCCTCATTATCGGGCTCTGCTCGCATTGCTTTATTTGATTACACCTTAGCCAGTGCTCAATTTGACTTTAGTGAAACAGCGTTAAGCATAACCAAGGCAACATTAGCACTGGTGCCGGGGGTTATATCACTCAAAATTAATAGCTTAGGTATAAATTTAGTGAATGGCACGTCTAGCGGTAATGCTGAAATGAGCTTGCTTGGTCAGACTATTGCAAATACTGCATTTAACATCAGCAACCATCATGTAGACTTTAATGCGGCTTTTAATTTAGGCGCAGTGCATATCAGTAACGCTTTTGTCTGGGATAATGCAACACATGTCTTAGCAGGGGCAGGTACCATAAAAATTAATGGTACTACGCTAGCCAGTGCGTCTTTTAGTTACGCAGATGGCGGCGTCGTTAATATAAAAGGAAGTTTAGATCTTCATATTAAGGATATAGGTTCTGTCACGGCATCGGTTTT
>CAMDNJ010000206.1 GCA_945902915.1 Crenothrix polyspora
CCGACGCCAAAGGCATCATATTCACTTTCAGCACGATTAGGAAAGGCCGACACCCCATCGCGAGTGCGGATAGTGGTCATTCTATCCTTACGACCCGTTAATATTTTGTGTGGATAAGCTTGATGGCCTACATCCCAGACTAATTGATCAGATGGGGTATCAAAGACATAATGTAGCGCCACCGTTAGTTCAACCGTACCTAGGCCTGCTGAAAAATGGCCACCGGAAATACTCACGGTATGCGTTAAATAATCACGCAACTCTTTGGCTAAGGGCTTTATTTGATCTTTACTTAAATTACGTACATCAGCGGGGCTGTTGATATGGTTTAGTAATGGATAATTACCTGATTTATTCATTTATAAGTTGATTCCTTGAGTCGGCATAATCTATAACATTTCACCATTACGATAGATCATCAGTGATCATCTAGTAAAACCACTTTTACTGAGGAGTAGTTGTCTGGTTTATTAAGCTATAGTTAATTATCCAGACTAAATCCTAAGTAAGCAAGTAGGTAATTAATGATTACGCTGAATAATATACAGCGATAGCTCACGTAACAAATCGGCCTCTGCACCAAAAGCACTTAAATTGTGTAATGCTAGCTCATGTAGCTCTAATGCTTTTTGTTTGGCGCCTGCCATTCCCAATAGCGCTGGATAAGTCGGTTTATTATTATCTTTGTCTTTACCTTGTGTTTTACCTAAGGTAGCCGTATCGCTTTCTTCATCGAGAATATCATCTTTAACTTGGAAAGATAAGCCTATGCATTTAGCATAATTATCCAATTTAGTTGCCACTAGCGCATCAACATCTGACTTTGCCAAAGTAGCCATGGTGACACTGGCGCGAATTAAAGCGCCTGTTTTGTGAATATGCATATTTTCAAGTTCAGGCAATGTTAATTGCCTACCAACTGATTCTAGATCAATAGCCTGACCGCCAACCATGCCCTGAGAACCACTGGCCTTTGTTAGAGCCACAATCATCTTTAAACGACCTTCGGCTGTCGCATTGATGGATGGGTCGTGAGCCAATACTTCAAATGCCAATGCTTGTAGAGCGTCACCCGCTAGAATAGCAGTGGCCTCATCAAAAGCGACATGACAAGTCGCTTTGCCACGCCTAAGATCATCATCATCCATAGCAGGTAAATCATCATGTATCAAAGAATAAACATGGATAAACTCAACCGCACAAGCCGGGCCATCAAGTGCTTCTTGCGCTATACCTAAAGCCTTTCCTGCACAATAAGTCAACATGGGGCGCATACGTTTACCACCTTCCAAAACACTGTAACGCATCGCTTGATGCAATCTCTGTGGCAGTATAAGTTCGTTAGGCAACCGTTCATCCAGCGCTCTTTCCACGCGGCTTTGACAAAGACTGAAATATTCTTTTAAGGCATTACTCATCGGTGAAAGGCTCCAGGCTGTGATTACCGTTTTTTTCTAATAAAATTTGAACTTTCTGCTCAGCTTCTTGCAAAGCTTTTTGACAGACTCGAGTCAGTGTCACGCCACGCTCAAAAGACTTTAATGATTCTTCAAGAGAAACATCGCCTTGCTCTAACTGATTGACCAGTTTTTCGAGCTCTGTCAGTGAGTCTTCAAATAAAGTCGTTGTTTTCTTTCTGGTCATGGTGTTGTTTTTAGTGGGGTATAGTTATGCAGGCATTATATCTGAAATTAAGCCAACTTTACTTTAAGCATGTTATCCATGCTGAAAATCAATATAACTCGTTGGATTAATGGCATCTCGTTGTTGTGCTCTGCTTCCCAAGTTCTGCTCTCATCGTTAAACACACACAATTATGTAGGCTGGATAAGCAGCGCGCATCCACCGTAGATGCCAGATGCGCGTTGCTTATCCGGCCTACGGATCTTGATTACTTAAGCTTGAGTCGATGTCGCTCTTAACTTAATGAGGCTTATAATTCCCTAGTTGCACTAAATTTAATATCAGGCCAGCGCTCCTCGGTTAATTGCAGATTCACTCGACTATTGGCTAAATAAACTAAATATCCACCGCCATCTTCAGCTAAGTTATCAAACGCCTTTCTCTTGAACTCTTCTAATTTAACAAGATTATCTGAACTCACCCAGCGCACCGTTGAAATCGCAATCGCATCATAAACGCATTCAACATTATATTCACCTTTAAGTCGAAATGCGGTGACATCAAACTGCAAGATACCCACGGCACCCAAAATCAAATCATTATTTTTTAAAGGCTTAAATAACTGAGTAGCGCCTTCTTCTGTTAACTGCACCAAGCCTTTTTGCAGCGCTTTAGCTCTTAAGGGGTCTTTTAAGATCACGCGACGAAATAATTCTGGCGCAAAATAAGGAATACCACCGTACTTAAGCGCCTCACCTTGAGTAAAGGTATCGCCGACTTGAATAGTACCGTGATTATGCAAACCAATAATGTCACCCGGATAGGCTTCTTCTACACTTTTTCGGGTATCCGCCTGAAAAGTGATGGCGTTAGCGACTTGCACGCTTTTACCTAGACGTACATGAAAAACCTTCATGCCTTTATCAAACTTACCCGAACAAACTCTTAAAAAAGCCACGCGATCTCTATGCGAAGGATCCATATTAGCCTGAACCTTAAAGACAAAGCCGGTAAATTTATCTTCCGTAGGACTCACTTCGCGCTGCTCTGAGGCTCTAGGTCTAGGCGACGGCGCATATTCAGCAAAGGCATCGAGTAACTCAATAATGCCGAAATTATTAATCGCCGAACCAAAGAACACCGGCGTTAATAGACCGGCTAAATAATCCTCCAGATTAAATTCATGGCTAGCACCTTTGACTAAGTCAATTTCTTCACGTAATTCTTCAGCCTGATCATTCAGCAATTCATCAAGCTTGGGGTTATGTAAGCCCTTAATCACTACAGCTTCAGCAATTTTGCCGCCATGCTGTGCACTGAACAAATGAATTTCATCTTTATACAGATGGTAAACACCCTTAAAACGCTTACCCATACCAATCGGCCAGGTCATAGGCGCGCACTTGATATTTAATACCGTCTCAACCTCATCCAACAGCTCAATAGGTTCACGCCCTTCCCTATCGAGTTTATTAATAAAGGTTAATATCGGCGTGGTGCGCAA
>CAMDNJ010000207.1 GCA_945902915.1 Crenothrix polyspora
TATTGTCGTGACAGTGATTGTCTGTTAGCCTTACGACATATCATGACCTATTCAATTCACTGAAAATGTAGTTCTAAGGAGCGCAACATGGCAGATCCGTTATTACGTCAATGGGAAATGTTGAAACTGATCCCTCGTGAGCGCAAAACCACGGTTAAGGAATTACAAAATAAACTGGAAGGACTGGGTTATTCAGTTAATCGACGTACCTTAGAACGTGATTTGGATCGCTTATCGATACCTTTTGCTATTGAAGCGGATACGCGAAGTAAGCCTTATGGTTGGCGCTATGCGTTAAATATGCATCCGGCGAATATTCCAGGACTAACCTCTAGTGAAGCGCTGACTTTAGTGCTAGTGGAAACGTATCTAAAAACCTTGTTACCAGTGGCTATTACCGATAACTTAGCGGGTCATTTTTCAGCAGCAAGACATTCCCTATCAGTGGAACATAGCGATTCCAAGCTTCAAAACTGGCTAAAGAAGGTCAAAGTATTATCGCCTGGCCAGCAATTACTGGCACCTATCATAGATCCCAGTATTCAACGCACCGTTTATAACGCCTTAATGCAAGGCTATCAATTAGAAATGGATTATCTTGCGGCTAATAGCGCGGAAGCCAAACACTATAGCAGTGTCCATTTACAGGGCTTGGTGCAATATGGCTCAGTTATTTATTTAGTGGTTACAATTAACGATCATAATGATTTACGTCTGTTAGTCTTACACCGTATTCAACAAGTAACTCTTAAAGAAGAAGCGTTAAGACCCTTAGAGAATTTCGATCTTCAAGCATACATTGATCAAGGTGGCTTTGGTTTTGGTGAGATTTCACAGTCTATAAAACTTGTAGCCATTTTTAAAAATGGCGCTGGACATCATTTAATCGATACGCCGTTAACAGTACAGCAGATTATTGAACGCCTAGACCCACAAACATTAAAAATCACCGCTGAAATATTGGATACGCCCCAATTGCAACGCTGGCTTAGTAGCTTCGGTCCTGACTTAGAAGTATTATCACCTGAGATCTTAAGAGTCACTATCGCAGAGCGTCATCAGCAAGCCGCACAACTCTATATATAGAGTACATGTACTCTTAAAAAAGTAATTAATAATCCTCTACCGATCTTTTTAAACTATCCCAACGTTATATTTGAATTCGACATTATCTGTCGCTAGATGGTTTTATCTTAACAACCGTTAGAAAGATAAATGTCCATTAGACTTAAAATCGAGCATTCAGAATAAGCGCCTGTATCAGTCATAAATGGACATTAAATCAATTAATGTTTGTTTATATAGGTCAAATTATGCGTCAGATAAATTGTCATCCCAGTAAATTTTATGCCTACCTCTCTAGATTACGTTGGATTAAACGTTGGGGCTTGATGCGTAATGCAGAACCTGAAAACGTTATGGAGCACAGCTGGGAAGTAGCGGTTGTTGCCCATGCCTTAGCTCTTATTCGTAATCAATACTTTATGGGTACTGTCGATGCCAATGCTATTGCCACAGCGGCTTTATATCATGATGTCAGTGAAGTGCTGACAGGCGACCTACCTACACCTATCAAATACTTCTCCACGTCTTTAACAAACGCTTACAGGCAAATAGAAGCAATTGCCTCTGAGGAGTTGATCAGTTTGCTACCACAACCACTACAAGCCTCCTATCAGGCTCTGTTGAGTGATGGACAACCTGAAAGTCATCACCAGATTATCAAAGCGGCAGATACCTTATCGGCATACTTGAAGTGTTTATCAGAGCTTCGTGCCGGTAATTTAGAGTTTTCAGTCACTGCCAGTGAATTAGAGCAAAAACTGAAGGCATCTTCATTGCCGGAAGTGGATTATTTTATGGAATGCTTTGTCCCTGCATGCGCCCTACCCCTTGACGCCCCGCTAAAAAGTCGGCCTGCTAAATTAGCATCGGCATGATGACAGATAATGAATAACTTAACCAACTCCAAACTAAGCTTTTCTAAACACTTATCTGAAGCCTTACTGGCGAAATATAAAAAAAAGGTATCGGTCGTATTTTTTGTTAACCAATTTAACCTGAGGGCTTATGGCACTAATACCGTTTCTTATGAAACAGGTAGAAAGTGGTTAAAAGGGATCAGCATGCCACAATTATCGAAAATGAAGGTCTTAATTAAATGGTTGAATTTAGATCCAAGCATGCTTTTTTTAGATAATGAACTCTCAAGTGAACAGCCCATAGCACTGGCCTCTGACAACATAGCTATTATCCTTTCTGTTCAAGCAAGCCAGCATTTACTGGAATGTTTACAGGCAGTGACCCTGGATTTGGACGCACAATCACAACATTTTTTATTATTATCGGCGCTTACCTTAAGGGATTTAGCTGGCAACGAACCGTTAGCTGTTAATTACAAAACCTTATTGAGGTCTTTTGATATGACTGGCACTTTTACCAAACATTGGACGTAAATAAATTTTTGTCTTTAAAAAATAACCAAGGTATCGATGAATAACGCTGTTTATACTCGTTGTAATTGAACCTTCAACAACAGCAGTACTTGTGGAGTCAACTAATGAAAAAATTAATAGGGTTATTATTGTTTGTAACTGGTACCGCACATGCGCTGGAGCCTGGTGATTATGGCTATGGTTATCAATATCATGGCTATAACTCACTTGAGCAACAGCAAGAGGCAGAACACAATCAACGTAATCTCCGGCAAATCGAGCAAACACAATTAGATTTACAGCTAAATAATCGTCTCAATGGTGGGCAGCCACCTCAATTTAGAGAAGAGGGAAACATGCTCGAGCAAACTAATGGGCTTTTGGAACAATAATCTGCAATCTTAACTTTATAGTGGACAAACTCTATGAAAAACTTATTGATGTTAGCGCTCTTAACCACCCCGCTAGTCGCAACAGCCACATCCCTTATCTTTGAACCCGGTCAGCCCATGAAAGCAATTGAGCAGACGGCAAATGGTTATATCATTATGGATATGGGTGGAAAAGGGAATACAGTGGTTCAGAATGTGGGTAACTTGGAGTTCATTCATAGCGGTAATGCACCATCGACCGTTATATTACACGATCCAGGTGAACCCATGCCGACACCCT
>CAMDNJ010000208.1 GCA_945902915.1 Crenothrix polyspora
TTTTACTCCAAATAAAAATATTTAATTGGCTGGTAGTGTTTTAATGCACCGCATCCGAAGCGTGACGGGGTTTGCAACCCCTGCACTCACGTTTCAAAAACTATTAAAACAGCCAAACGTTTCAGTCGGGGTTACAAACCCCGACCGGAAGAAAATGTCTTTTTTTTATATGATGGGTATGCAAATTAAAGAAGAAGCTAATCTAGGTATTTTGATCCAAGCTATTATTGAAGTCGAAAAAAAACTGGCTCCTGCCCCCATTAAAAACGACTCTAAACAAAAACAGTTACCGATTTAATCAGTCATGACGGCCTCTATAAGAAATCAGACTAAGCCATCACTATTTCTACTAACTTCACCCAATAAGCAGCACCTATCGCTAAGATTTCATCATTAAAGTCATAATGGGGGTTATGCAATAAACAGCTATTTTCTGAAGAGCCATTGCCTATCCAGATATAGCAACCCGGTTTTTCCTGCAACATAAAGGCAAAGTCTTCTGAGCCCATACTAGCGACCGGCTGCCTATCAACACCAGATTCACCGGCTACGGCTATAGCAGCTTGTAGCGCCAACTCCGTTTCCGCTGCAGCATTAAAAGTCACTGGATAACCTGGATTTTCTGGATTGAAGTTAATCTCTGTACTTACTTCGAAACTCTCACAAACACCCTTAACTATCTGGGTGATTTTATCGGCAATGGTCTTTTGAATCTCAATGTTAAAACACCGAAAAGTACCTCTGAGTAACACCGACTCCGGTAGTGCATTCCAAGTGTTACCGGCATGAATCTGAGTAAAACTAACGACCGCAGGATCAGCAGGATTAAGGGTGCGACTAACAATAGTTTGTAAGGCCGTTATCAATTGAGCAGCAGCAATAATGGCATCATTACCCAAATGAGGCATAGCCGCATGAGTTGCCTGTCCTGTGATACTGATTTCAAAACAGTCAAATGCAGCCATCATGGCACCCGGCTTAACGGCGAAATGTCCGAGCGGAATATCAGGAAAATTATGCATACCAAAAACACAATCAGCAGGAAACTGTGCAAACAAGCCATCATCGATCATCTGCTTAGCACCGGCACGACCTTCTTCAGCCGGTTGAAAAATAAAGTAGACCGTACCATCAAAGTTTCGATGCTGAGCTAAATAACTAGCAGCACCTAATAGCATTGCGGTATGGCCATCATGGCCACAGGCATGCATTTTTCCGTCATGACAAGATTTGTAAGCGAAGCTGTTTTGCTCTTGAATGAATAAAGCATCCATATCCGCCCGTAACGCTATTTTTTTAGTACTGGTTCCGGCAGAAAGCGTAGCGACAACACCGGTTTTACCCAAGCCTTGATGTACCTCCAATCCAAAACTAGCCAACTTATCAGCAATAAATTGCGCGGTTTGGGTTTCCTCAAATGCAGTTTCAGGAAACTGATGCAGATGCTGTCGCCACTCACGCATGAGGGGGTATAAGGGTTGTAGCTTGTGTACTATTGACATAGAGTTCCGTAGGTCGGGTTAGCGATAGAGACTGTGAAAGTATTATGAAAATAACTCAAAAACAACTTTTTAATTTTGTAAATCATTGTTTTTATATAATGTGGGAGAGGCTTTAGCCTCGAATACGAGGCTAAAGCCTCTCCCACATAAATACTTTCACAGTCTCGGTAGTGAAACCCTCAGTTTATCGTTCCCACGCTCTGCGTCACTGCCCACAGTTAAGTAATCTGTGCTTGGAGTAAAACAGCTTTAGCTGTTTTAAAAGGCAATAGCTGAAGCTATTGCACTCCAGATTTTTACTGTTTTTCCCTCAACTTAATGGCGGTGCCGCTCTGCGTCACGCATCGCTGGAGCGATGCAGGATTCATTCCCACGCAGAGCGTGGGAACGATATATTCACACTGTCCCGTCTTAAGTTGGTAGACAACTTCTACTAAGGCCAAGATTACCTGTTGTTTTCTTTCATCTTCATACAAGAGAGCAACTTGTTTTTCTTTTAAGGCTAAAGCTTCACGCTTGTTAGTTGCCTCCTCTCACTGACTAGTTGCGGTCGGGTTAGGCACTAGCCGTAACCCGACACACTACGGCAAAATGTCGGGTTACGCTTTCGCTAACCTGACCTTCTAAAAGGTTTAACATTATGTTTGTATGAATAGTTTAATTAAATCTCTGCTTTTGTAAGATTATTACAAGCACTCAGTATGATCCTTAAGCCACTCCTTTAATACTGAATCAATACGCGTTTGCCAACCTTTTCCGGTCGATTTAAAAGCAGTCAACACCTCTGGTGATAACCGAATAGAGATGCGTTCTTTAGTAATTTCAGCTTTAGGTCGTCCACCTTTATAAGGCTTAAGTTCGGCAAATTCCTCGGCAGTAAGCTCATAAGTATCGGGATCAGCAGCAATACCAACATTGATAGCGGCATCCTCTTCATCAGTTGGAAAAATAGTGTTGTATTTAAGCGTTGGCATAGTGATTAATCTCCCGATTATTGACTTTACGCAAACTGATAATACGGCGACTTTCGTCGCGGTCGGTGTAAATATCTAAGACCTATATAGGCGTAACCTATTTGACGATTTTCGCCATAATGATGACGGGTATCAGGCATTGTCCATAAAGTATCCCACTCAATTAACTTAGCATCTGCCAGTGTAATACCGTGCTTATCAATATTGACTGTATCTTTTAGTTTATCAAAGATTATTTTCATAGGTTATTGTATGTACGAAAACTAGATGAGTCAATAATTTACCCTGATATAAGAACTTGATAATGTCCCTGGGAAAACAGTTTTGTAGGATGGGTAGAGCGATAGCGAAACCCATCAAATTCGTTGCATGATCGATGGGTTTCGCGTTGCTCTACCCATCCTACGGGCTGCGCTGCAATTAGCTATCAGTCAACGGCAGCCAAGAGCGGGTCTCATTGTCCATTCTGATCGAGGTAGTCAATATGCCAGTCATGAGCATCGAAATTTGTTAACTAAATAGAGTTCGCTCAAAAACTCAGAAGCCAAGAATTCAAATAACCCTTCGTAAGGGATTCAACTGGCGATGTAAATTTCCGC
>CAMDNJ010000209.1 GCA_945902915.1 Crenothrix polyspora
CTGGCCAATACTGACGCCTTGTTCTTTAATAAGTTTAACGACTTCTAATTTAAACGTGGTATCAAATACTCGACGTTCTTTATTCATGATGATTTCCCCATTTTGATTGATTAAGTATATCAACCTATCTGGGTGTCTGTTTTTATTAGACCACTACAGAGAGTAAGACGAAAGGCGAAGGGCGAAGGGCGAAGGGCGAAGCTTGCATAATGTTACAGATGCGAGTCTTAAGCTTTGGCCATTCGCCTTTAGCCCTTTGTCTACTCTTAACTCAACCTGTCCACCTTAAGTGGGTAGCGCACTCATCATATCCAATGCTAAGGCTTCGGCTACTTTAATACCATCAACTGCAGCAGAAAGTATGCCGCCTGCATAACCAGCACCTTCTCCGGCTGGATACAAGCCTAAGGTATTTATGCTTTGAAAGCTTTCGTTACGTTTGATACGTATCGGTGATGACGTCCGTGTTTCTACCCCGGTTAATATAGCGTCAGCCATGGCAAAACCTTTTATTTTTTTACCGAAAGCCGGTAACGCTTCGCGTATGGCTGCGATGGCATATTCGGGTAGGGCAGTGCTTAGATCACCTAAATGTACGCCAGGGGTATAAGAGGGTGATACCGAGCCTAATTTTGTAGAAGGCTGATTGGCAATAAAGTCACCCACTAATTGCCCAGGTGCTTCATAAGTACTGCCACCTAAAGTAAAAGCATGGGCTTCTAATTGCCGTTGTAAAGCTATGCCCGCTAAGGGGTGGCCAGGGAAGTCTTCTGGTGTAATACCGACTACAATTCCACTGTTGGCATTGCGTTCATTACGTGAGTATTGACTCATGCCGTTAGTCACCACGTGTCCTATTTCAGAGGTGGCTGCTACCACAGTGCCGCCTGGGCACATGCAAAAACTGTAAACAGATCGGCCATTACTACAATGATGCACCAGTTTGTAATCGGCAGCACCTAGCAAGGGATGGCCCGCATGACTACCAAAACGACAGTTGTCGATGAGCGATTGAGGGTGTTCAATACGAAAGCCTATAGAGAAAGCTTTGGCTTCTATATAAACGCCACGTTCATAAAGCATCTGAAAGGTATCACGGGCACTATGACCTACCGCCAAAACGATATGGGTACTGGCAATCGTTTCACCATTCGCAAGCACAACTCCGCGTACTTGACCGCCTTCAATATCGATAGCATCAACACGATTCTGAAAGCGAATCTCTCCACCTAGGGCTTCGATAGTGGCACGCATTTGCTCCACCATAGTCACTAGCTTAAATGTGCCTATATGCGGCTTGCTGACCCGTAAAATTTCCGCAGGTGCGCCAGCTTTAACAAACTCAGTTAAAACCTTGCGACCATAATGATGAGGATCTTTGATTTGGGTATAGAGCTTGCCATCGGAAAAAGTACCAGCACCGCCTTCACCAAACTGCACATTGGATTCAGGGTTAAAAATACCTTTGCGCCAAAGACCAAAAGTATCTTTAGTGCGCTCTCGTACTTCTTTGCCTCGTTCTAAAATAATAGGTTTAAAGCCCATTTGCGCCAATAGTAAGCCAGCAAAAAGACCGCAAGGTCCTGTGCCTATGATTATAGGACGATTAATTACGTTATGGGGCGCTTGAGTGACATACTGATAAGTATCGTCGGGTGTGACAGATATATGCACATCACTTTGAAGTCTGGCGAGTATATCTGCTTCATTAGTGACTTCAACATCAAGGGTATACACAAGACTGATGGCTGATCGTTTACGGGCATCATGGCCTTGACGAAAAATAGTGATAGCGATGAGGTCATCTGCTTTAATTCCCAGTTTATTCAGAACGGCTGCATTGATTGCGTTTTCTGAATGATCCAAGGGGAGTTTAAGTTCGGTAATTCTAAGCATCAAGTAACTATGTCGCGTAGGTTCGGATGATCTGGAGGCTCTTGTTAATCGCCACAAGATTGTTAGTTAGTGGGAAAGACAAGAATTATGCTAAGGGCAATGAAAAAACCACGATGATGATGTCGTGGTTTTTTATATTCGAACAGTAAAACAGCCGACTTACTTAGTCAGTTTTTCACTCAGTTGGGCAGACCACTGGCCAAAATAAGTACCGATTACGATAGAGATAGAAATAACCAATAAAGGGTTATTTAAAGAAATACTCAACAGTACGTCTTGATTTAATTTATCAGGTGTTTGTAATAAATAAGCAAACGTTGATGAATAGCCCAATACGCTGGCAGGAATAGTTGCCAATTGTGGGATATTAGCCGCTAAGCATAAAACAATCACAGAAATCGCAACCGTAACGGCAGCCATGAAAGGAAAGCCTAGCGGTGTTGTCGCAGGAATGTTAGTCAGTAAAATAGCAGTGAACCAAGCCATAACCACACCGAAAATACCACAGACGATAGTATTAATCAGAGCTTCTTTAGTCGCGCCTAGGAAAAAATAAGCAGCCCAAGCAATGGTTGCAGCCCAGATGAAAAAGAATCCACTAGCTGGGCCAACGGCCAAAAAGGTTGCAACACCAGATAGTACGCCAATACTTACAGAAAGAGCAGTTAGTTTATCCATGATATCTCCAAAGTTTCACCTCATAGTTGGTTAATTAGTTTTCACATTGAGGCGGTTCTATGAAATCTAACAGTTTGGCTTAAACAAGCTATCGATTAAACCCGTTTATGTAGAATGTATGCCGCTATTCATCAAAAACATCGAATCAGGGGCTGATTTTATACTTTACTAAGGAGCGTGGTCAATTTATAGACGCTATTAGCACTGATAAAAAGAGGTTTGCTTCATCTGAATGTCTTTTAAGTGGCTACCAACTTAAGCAAGGATAGATAATAAAGCGGGTCTATTGGCTATCAACTTAAGGCGGAAAAGTTTAGCTTAACCGTTCATTTTTAGATAGGGCTCTCCTGACCGCAGACCAAGGACTCAGTGTGAAGGTTTAAGCCTAGTATCTGTTATACCTTAAGTTGCAGCCTCCTAGGCTTAATCTTTAGCCTTGAGCCTTTCGT